>CACCHS010000005.1 GCA_902545825.1 uncultured Pelagibacteraceae bacterium | reverse complement strand
TTTAAATAAAAGAAATAAAGATATTAGAAAATTTATTACAAATATAGAAAAGTCAATAATCGATACTTTAAAAGAATTTAAAATAAAAAGCTTTTCAGACAGGCAAGATATTGGTATATGGATTAAAATTCAGGGAAATATAAAAAAAGTAGCTGCAATTGGAATTAGAGTCAAAAAATGGATTGCTTATCATGGATTTTCAATAAATATCAATAATGATTTAAAAAAATATAATAAAATCATTCCATGTGGAATAAAAAACAAAGCAGTAACTAATCTTGAAAGCATAAAAAAAAATAAATATGCTAATTTAAAGAAAGTTTTGTTAAATAACCTAATTAAAAATCTTTAAACTGCAATCTTTTAACTTTTAAAAGTTTTTTAAAATATTCTGGAAGTAAAGCTGTATATTTATATTTTTTATTATTTATCATAAATTTTAGCTGATAAGAGTGAAGCATTAAATTTTTGTTTATTGATGATTTAAGATTGGGTAAAAAATATTTGTTATCGCCAAATATAGGATTTCCTATTTCAAGCAACTGTTTTCTCAATTGGTGCTTTCTTCCTGTAATAGGTTTCATTTCGATTAAAGATGATATTGAATTTTTATCTAAAACTTTAAAATAAGTTTTAGCTTTTTCAATAATTTTTTTTCCATTTTCATATCTAATCAGATTACTATCTAGGGACCCCTTTGTTTTGTCAATTTCACCATGACAAATTGCTAGATAGGTTTTATGAACTTTCCTAAGTCGAAATAAAGTTGTAAGTAATTGAGCATAAGATCTATTTTTAGCAATCAAGAAAATACCTGAAGTATCCTTGTCTAACCTATGAACTGTATAGGGTTTACTATTTTGAAAAATTTTACTTTTAGCAAAAATATCTATTAAGTTTTTTTTAGATTTAGTTCCACCTTGTACTGAAATGCCAGCCTCTTTATTTACAACTATAAAGTTGTCATTATTGTCTATTATCTGTTTTTCATTAGATTTTATTACATCAGATGAGGGTAAAAACTTTACCTTATTTTTAATTGTGTCCTTAATATTTAAATGAAAAATCTCTATTAAATCTTTATATTTAACTTTAAATGAGCTTTTGACTTTTTTATGGTTAACTTTAATTTTTCCTTTTCTTAAATTTTTTTCTAATAAACTTTGAGGTATTTTTTTAAAGTTATTTCGAACCCATCTATCTATTCGACAATTATCATATGATTTTTCCACATGAAAAGTTTTTTTCATTTGGTAATTCTTCAAGCTGATGATTTTTTCTTATCTACTTTTTCTTCTTTTGGAGTTGTTTTTTTTGTTTCTTTGCTTGTATCTTTCTTTTTTACATCCACTTTTTTAGCTTGGATATCTCTATCAACAAATTCAATTACAGCCATTGGTGCATTATCTCCATATCTAAATCCAGCTTTAACAATCCTAGTATATCCACCTGAACGTTTTTCATATCTTTTAGATAAAGTTTTAATGACCTTATTAGCTGATTTTGTATCTTGAAGTTTTGAAAACAAAGTTTTCGTATTGTGCAAACTTTCTTTTTTTCCAAGAGTAATAATTTTATCTGCTTGTGGTTTTAAAACTTTTGCCTTGGGTAAAGTGGTAGTTATTTGTTCGTATTTAATAAGAGAATTAAGCATGTTTTTAATTAGTGCTTTTCTATGTTCAGAGGTTCTATTAAGCTTTTTATAACCAAACTTGTGTCTCATTAAATCGCTTCCTCTAATTTCTTAGATAATTCAGCTATATTATCTGGAGGCCAGTTTGGTATTTCCATACCTAAATATAATGACATACCTGTCAAAACCTCTTTAATTTCATTTAAAGATTTTCTTCCAAAATTTGGAGTTCTCAGCATCTCTCCTTCTGATTTTTGAACTAAATCTCCTATATAGATGATATTATCATTTTTTAAACAATTCATAGATCTGACAGATAGCTCAAGTTCGTCTACTTTTCTTAATAAATTTTTATTAAACTCAGGCTCAGAAGGTTGTTCTTTCATCACGACTTCTTTTGGTTCATCAAAATTTACAAACATACCTAATTGATCTTGGAATATTCTAGCAGCATAAGCCACGGCATCTTCGGCTGAAATTGACCCGTTAGTTTCTACTTCCATTGTCAACTTATCGTAATCAAGAGCTTTACCTTCTCTTGCGGTACTTACTGAATAAGATACTTTTTTGACCGGACTAAATAATGAGTCAATTGGTATAAGTCCTAAAGGTGGTTCCTCTGGTTTGTTTAGGTCAGCAGATACATATCCTTTACCTGTGCCAACATTCATCTCCATATGAAAGTTTGTATTTTCATCAAGATTGCAAATAACTAAATTTGGGTTAAGAATTTCTATATCTGTCACAGGCGTAATATCAGATGCTTTAATCTCGCCTGGTCCTTTGGCATCTAAAATTAATTTTTTTGTTCCTTCCGATGAACTTTTAAGGGCTAGTGATTTTACATTTAAAACTATATCTGTAACATCTTCTCTAACACCCTTAATTGAAGTAAATTCATGTAATACTCCATCAATTTGTATTGATGTAACAGCAGCACCTCTTATAGATGATAATAAAACCCTTCTAAGAGAATTTCCTAACGTAAGCCCATAACCCTTTTCCAAAGGTTCAGCTGTAATTTTTGCAATTGTTTTGTCGTCACTTAATTTTACATCCAGTTTTGCTGGTTTAATAAGTGATTTCCAATTTTTTACATTTACTTCAAGATTATCCATTTACACTCTCCTTTTTTTAGGTGGCCTAGTACCATTGTGTGGTAGTGGCGTTGTATCTTTAATTGATAATATTTTAAATCCTCTAGCTTGTAATGCTCTCAATGCTGTTTCTCTGCCAGAACCAGGACCTTTAATTTCTACTGTTAAAGTTTTCATTCCATACTCTAAAGCTTTAGCGGCCGCAGCATCAGCAGCAACCTGAGCTGCATAAGGTGTTGATTTTCTAGATCCTTTAAATCCTTTTTGACCTGCAGATGCCCAAGAAATAACATTTCCATTAGTATCAGCAATAGAAATTATAGTATTATTAAAAGTCGATAAAACAAAGGCAGTTCCATTAAGAATATTTTTTTTAACTTTTTTCTTCTTTGAATATGAACTTTTTTTTACTGACTTTACTTCTTTAGACTCAGTTGCTTGGGTTTTCTCATTTTTTTTTGTATTCATTTTGTTATTTCTTTAAAGGTGTAAGTTTTTTACCTGCTATAGCGATAGCTTTTCCTTTTCTGGTTCTTGCGTTGCATCTAGTCCTCTGACCTCTCACCGGTAATTTTTTTCTATGTCTAGACCCTCTATAGCAAGCCAAATCAATTAATCTTTTTATATTTAATGAAAGTTCTCTCCTTAAATCACCCTCTACTGTAAAGTTCTTGTCAATATACTCTCTGATTTTTAAAATTTGATCATCTGTAAGCTCGTTTACTCTTTTCGATTTAGGTATATCTAATTGTTTACATATTTGTTTTGAAAACTTTTGTCCAATACCATGAATATAGGTAAGTCCAACTTGAACAATCTTATTTTGTGGTATATTTACACCTGCAATACGAGCCATATATCTAGAGATTAATTTTAGCCTTTATATAAGAAGTTGTTTTAAAGTCAATGTCTTAAACATTAAGAATTCCCAGCATTTTTTCGCTAATTTGATTGATTTGTAGGTTTCCATCAATTTCATGAAATTCCTTCTTTGAAGAGTAATAATCTAAAACAGGTTTAGTTTTATCCATATAAATATCATATCTTTTTAGGATAGTATTAGACTCGTCGTCTGATCTATTTTCTAAAATCTTTCTTTTCTCAATTCTCTTTATTATTGTTTCCTTTTTTACATTTAAAAAGAATATAAAATCTAGTTTTTGGTTCGATTTATTTAATAAATTTTCAAGATTTTTTGCTTGATTAACAGTCCTAGGATATCCATCAAAAATTAATTTATTTTTTTTTTCTTTATCAAAAATAATTTTTTCTAGTAGTTTATTGACTATTTCATCCTCAACAAATTTTCCTTCATTCATATGATTAATAATTTTCTTACCAATTTCTGTATCTTTTTTTATCTCATCTCTTAGCATGTCGCCGGTTGAAACTTGAAAGCTTTTTAATTTTTCTACAAGATTTTTAGCTTGCGTTCCTTTTCCTGCACCCGGAGGTCCAAAAATAATAATGTTCACTTTTTACTTACCAAATTTAGTTTTTTTAATTAAACTTTCGTATTGTGAACTCATTAATCTAGTTTGAATTTGAGTCACTGTATCAATTGAAACAACCACAACAATCAATATTGCAGTTCCACCTAAATAAAATGGTATTGGATAATTCGCAATCAAAAATTCTGGCAGAAGACAAACTGCTGTTAAGTATAATGCACCTATCGTTGTTAGTTTAGTTAAAATATTATCTATGTAAATTGCAGTACTTTCCCCTGGACGTATACCAGGTACAAATCCTCCATATTTTCTTAAATTTTCAGCGGTTTCATTTGGATTAAAAACTATTGAAGTATAAAAAAAAGTAAAAAATATTATTCCAGATGCGTATAATAACATGTACAACGGTTGCCCTTGCGTAAAGTAAGAGGAAATGTTTAAAAATGTTTCATTATTTGAAATATTAAAATTTGAAAAAGTTACTGGTAACAATAATAAAGCCGATGCAAAAATAGCTGGAATAACACCCGCAGAATTTATTTTTAATGGTAAGTGAGAAGAGTCACCACCATACATTTTATTACCCATTTGTCTTTTAGGATAATTAATTAAAATCTTTCTTAATGCCCTTTCCATAAATACTATGAACATTATAGTAGCTATAAGAACAACAAAAATTAAAAAAATTATAAAACCTGATAGAGCACCTGATTTACCTAGTTCAAAAGTTGTAACTAATGCTCTAGGTATCTCAGCTACAATTCCAGAAAAAATTATTAGTGATATACCATTTCCAATACCTCTCTGTGTTATCTGTTCACCCAACCACATTAAAAATACTGTTCCTGCAACAATTGTGGTAACTGTAGAAATTTTAAAAAACATACCTGGATTAATGACTAAGTTTGCTGACGACTCTAAGCCTACAGCTAGACCATAGCCTTGAACTGTTGCCAATAAAACAGTTCCATATCTAGTGATTTGAGTAATTTTTCTTCTACCTATTTCACCTTGTGCCTTAAGATTTTTAAAATAATCAGAAACACCTGTTAAAAGCTGAACAATAATTGATGATGATATATATGGCATTATACCTAGAGCAAATATAGCCATCCTACTTATTGCACCACCAGCAAAAACGTTAAACATCCCCAAAAGACCTTTTTGATTACCCTCCATAAGTGTTTGGAGCTGTTGAGGATCTATTCCAGGTAAAGGGACAAATGTACCGAGTCTATAAATTGCTAGTATTAATAAAGTGAATAATATTCTATTTCTTAAGTCGTTTGTTTGTTGACTTGAACTCATTACTTATTTCTTAATTTTTAAAACACTATCTGTTTTATCAAGTTTATCTTTGACAGATTTAGATATAAAATCTACTTCTAAAGTTATTTTGTCTTTAAGTTCTCCATTACCTAATATTTTTAATTTTAAACAATTATTACTTATTAATTTTAGTTTTTTTAATAAACTTAAGTTTATAGTTTCATTAGTTTTTATTTTTTTTTTGTCCAAAAGTGATTGGATTTTTCCAATATTTATTTTTCCTACTTCTATTGATTTAATTGGATTAAATCCTCTTTTAGGTAAACGTCTATACAAAGGCATTTGACCACCTTCAAAACTCTTAATTGCTACTCCTCTTCGTGATTTTTGTCCTTTATGTCCACGACCAGAGGTTTTACCTTTTCCTGAACCAATACCTCTGCCTGGACGAATTTTTTTTGACTTTAATAGAGTTGTTGTATTTAGATTAATCATTATCCTCTTTTTTCAATAATTTCAGAAATTTTTTTATTCCTAATATTTGATATTTGTTTTGGAGATGTTTGTTTTTTTAAAGCTTTCATACAAGCACGTATTACATTATGCGGATTAGCTGTTCCAATAGATTTTGCCACAATATCTTTGATACCCAGTACTTCACATACCGCCCTAACTGGTCCACCTGCTATAATTCCAGTACCTTTAGGTGCTGAACGTAATTTTATTTTGCCCGCACCATCTTTTCCATAGATATCATGATGTATTGTTCTTCCTTCTCTTAATGGAATTTGAATTAAATTTCTTCTTGCTAATTCATTTGCTTTTTTAATAGCATCAGGAACTTGCTTAGCTTTAGCATGGGCTATTCCAATTTTTCCGTTCTGATTACCTACTACAACAAGCGCTGAAAAACCAAATCTTCTACCGCCTTTTACTACTTTAGTAATTCTATTTATGTGAACAAGTTTTTCTAAAATATCAGTATTTTTATCCATATTTAAAATTCCATCCCGTTTTTTCTTAATGTTTCTGCAAATATTTTAATTCTTCCATGATACTTATAAATTCCTCTATCAAAAAAAACTTTTGTTAATTTTTTCTCTTTAGCTATTTTTGCAAGTTTCTCTGCAACCAATGCTGAAGAATCTGATTTATTCTTTTTTGCCATTTTAATATCCTTCTCAGAGGAAGATGCTGAAATTAAAGTTTTAGAACTATTATCGTCTATTATTTGAGCTGATATGTTCTTTGTGGATCTTGATATACAGAGTCTTAATCTACCTGCTGTTGCAACTTTTTTAAGTTTATTCCTTACTCTAAATTTCTTTCTAATTGTTGTTGTTAATTTCATTATTTTTTCTTTCCTTCCTTACGCAAAATATATTGTCCTTTTTCCTTTATACCTTTTCCTTTGTAAGGCTCTGGTGGTCTTAAAGATTTAATTTTAGATGCAATCATTCCAACTTCCTGCTTATCAAATCCTATTATTTTGAGTGTTGTTTGTTTTTCTACTGTAATTTTAACACTATCAGGGATATCAAAATTTATATCGTGACTAAATCCTAATTGTAAATTCAATTGCTTTCCTTTTAATGCTGCTCGATAACCAACTCCCACAAGTTCTAAAGTTTTCTCATATCCTTTGCTTGCACCTATAATCGCATTATTTAAGAGACTTCTATTCATTCCCCACAATCTTTTAGTATTTTGATCAATTTTTTTTGGTTTTAATGAAATTTCTTTTCCGTCTTTTATATTTAGTTCAAAAGTTTCCAAATCTATACTTAGAGACTTTTTTCCAAGAGGTCCCTCAATGTTAATATTGCTTCCTGCTAAAGCAACTTTAACTTTGTCTGGTATTGATATATTAATTTTTCCAATTTTTGACATTAAAATACCTTACAAATAATTTCTCCACCAACTTTTTGTTTTCTTGCGTCTATATCAGTCATGACTCCTTTAGGAGTTGAGATTATAGCAATACCTAATCCATTGTTAATTTTTGGTAAGCTTTCTGCGCTTGAAAATATTCTTCTTCCTGGTTTTGAAACTCTTTCAATTGTATTTATCACGGGATTACCAGAATTATATTTTAAATTAATTGTTAGATTTGGCTTTCCAGATTTATTTTCTACTTTGTAATCAACAATAAAACCTTCGCCTTTAAGAACATCTGCAATTTTAGTTTTAAAATTGGAAGATGGTAAGTCTACCTTTTTTTGATTTCTCATTTGGGCATTTTTTATTCTTGCTATCATATCTCCTATTGGATCACTTAAACTCATAATATTTCCTTTCTACCAACTTGATTTTACCATTCCTGGAATTTTTCCTTCAAGGCCCAGCTTTCTAAGGGCTATTCTTGAAATTTTTAATTTTCTATAAACACCGTGTGGTCTTCCAGTAATCTGACATCTGTTTCTAACTCTTATTCTTGCTGAATTTCTTGGAAGTTTAGATAATTTTTGTTGAGCTTTAAATCTTTCCTCTAATGGAAGTTTTTTATCCATTACAATTTTTTTTAGCTTTTTTCTCTTAGAGTAATATCTGTCAGACAACTTTATTCTTCTATTATTTTTATTTATTGAACTTAGTTTTGCCATTAATTAGCCCTTTCTTCTTTAAATGGAAAATTTAAACGTTTTAATAGTTCGTAACTGTGCTTTTTGTCGATAGCTGAAATAACTATAGTAATATCAAGTCCTCTTATTTTATCTACTTTATCAAAATTAACCTCAGGAAAAATTATATGTTCTTTAATTCCAAAAGTATAATTACCAAAATTATCAAAACCTTTTGATGATAAACCTCTAAAATCTTTTATTCTAGGAAGTGCTATATTGACTAGTCTATCAATAAACTCATACATTTTATCTTTTCTTAGAGTTACTTTCAGACCTGCTTTTGTATTCTTTCTTGTTTTAAAGTTTGAAATTGATTTTTTAAATTTAGTTGTAACAGGTTTTTGTCCAGTAATTTTTGATAAATCCTCCTCACAAACTTTTAATATTTTTGAATCGTTTCCATCAACTCCAAGACCCATATTAAGAACAACTTTTACAAGTTTGGGGGCCATATAACTATTCTTAAGACCTAGCTTATTTTTAAGATCAATCTGAATTTCTTTATTATATAACTCTTTTAATCTAGGGATCATTTTTTAGCCTCTTTTTTTTTTATTTCTTTTTTGCTTGTTGAAATAATAGAAAGATTTGAAAGGTTTAAAAAATTTTCTTTTTCAAAAATACCACCTTTTTTTTCTTTGGTTGTTTTCACGTGTTTTTTTATCATGTTTAAACCTTTTACTTTTGCTCTAAAGTTTTTTCTATCAATCTCTATTATTTCTCCCTCTTTATTTTTGTCCTTACCACAAATTATTTTTACTTTATTTCCTTTTTTAATATCCATTATAAAACCTCCGGAGCTAAAGATATTATTTTCATTTGTCCTTTATTTCTTAATTCTCTTGTTACAGGTCCAAAAATTCTTGTACCAACTGGTTCTCCTTTATCATCAACTAATACTGCAGCGTTATTATCAAACTTAACTTTAGATCCATCATCTCTATGAATACCTTTTTTAACTCTTACTACCACCGCTTTATGAACAGACCCTTTTTTTACTTTACCCTTTGGAATGGCCTCTTTTACAGCAATCACAATTGTATCTCCAATGCTTGCATATCTTCTTTTTGATCCTCCCAAAACTTTAATACACTCAATTTTTTTTGCACCAGTGTTATCAGCTACATTTAATTCTGTTTGAACCTGAATCATTTTTTTCCTTCAATAACTTCAAATTTTTTACTTTTAGAGTAAGGTTTGCATTCAATAATAGATACCTTATCTCCACTTTTATATTTATTTGTCTCATCGTGAGCGCTATATTTCTTTCTACTTCTAATAACTTTTTTGAACAGTGGATGTTGGTACTTTCTTTCAACTAAAACTTTTATAGTTTTGTTTTCTTTGTCACTTACAACTATCCCATGAAGTATTTTTTTAGGCATTAGCTTTTGCTCCAATAAATGTTTTTAATCTTGCTATATTTCTTTTTGTCTCCTTTATCTTAGAAGTGTTAGTTACTTGCCCATTAATTTTTTGAAACCGTAAATTGAATAGGTCTTTTTTAAATTTCTCTATATCTTTTTGTGCTTGAGACTTAGTCATTTTTTTTATTTCTTTTTTTTTCATTATGTAAATCTTCTAATAAATTTTGTTTTTATTGGTAATTTAGCAGATGCTTTATATAAAGCTTCTTTTGCAATTTGTTCAGATACACCGTCGACTTCAAATAAGATTCTTCCGGGTTTCACTCTGCAAGCCCAAAATTCTGGAGAACCTTTTCCTTTACCCATTCTTACCTCAGTTGGTTTTTTTGATACAGGTATATTTGGAAATACTCTTGTCCATACACGCCCTTGTCTTTTCATATGTCTTGTTAATGCAACTCTAGCTGCCTCTATTTGTTTAGAAATAACTCTATCAGGTGATAAAGCTTTAAGACCATATGCTCCGTAATTCATTAAATTACATCTCGATGCTCTTCCATGAATTCTTCCTTTGTGAGCCTTTCTAAACTTTGTTCTAGTTGGTTGTAACATATTTTATTTTTTATTAGTCTCTTGACTAAACTCCTTTGTAAAAATTTCACCTTTATAAATCCAAACTTTAATACCAATTATACCGTATGTGGTTAAAGCCTCTGACTCTGCATAGTCAATATCTGCTCTTAGTGTATGTGATGGTATACTTCCATCTCTTAGCCACTCTGTTCTAGCAATTTCATTCCCACCTAATCTGCCACTAATAGAAACTTTTATGCCCTTTGCTCCTAATCTTAAAGCTGATTGCATTGATCTTTTCATAGCCCTTCTATATGAAACTCTTTTAACTAATTGTTGTGCAATGTTTTCTGCTACAAGAAAACTATTTGTCTCTGGTTTCTTTACTTCTTTTATATTGAGATTAACTTCATTTTTAGTCAATTGAGATAATTTATTTTTTATTTTTTCAATATCACTTCCTTTTTTCCCAATTACGAAACCAGGTCTTGATGTGTAAATTGTTACAAAACATTTTTTTGAGGTTCTTTCAATCATTACTTTTGATACTCCGGAATTAATTACATTTTTTTTTATGTATTCACGTATCTTAAAATCTTCTATCAAGTAATTACCGAAATCTTTTTTTCTTGCATACCAAACAGAGTCCCAACCTCTATTTATACCAAGTCTTAAACCTACTGGATTAACTTTTTGACCCATGTTTCTCCTCTATTTTCTTTTTATATTCTGACAAAATAATTGTTAAATTTGAATATGGTTTTTTTATACCTGCTGCTCTCCCTTTTGCTCTAGCTCTAAATCTTTTCATTACAATTTGTTTTCCACAGTATGCTTCTTTAATAAATAACTTATCAATATCATATTGGAAATTATTTTCAGCGTTTGCGACAGCTGATGAAATTGTTTTCTTGACATCTTTTGAAATTCTTTTCTCTGAGAATGTTAAATCTCTTATCGCCTCACCTACTTTTTTTCCCACAATCGATTTAAGAATAGGCTTTAGTTTTCTTGTGCTCGATCTAACATTTTTGTTTACTGATTTAACAGTTTTAATATCTGATTTTATTTTATCTTCTTTTTTTCCCATTTTACTTCTTCTCCGCAGGTTTAGCTGCTGCATCTTCTGTTTTAGCTTTTTTATCCGCCGGTGTGTGACCAAAGAATTGTCTAGTTGGAGCAAACTCTCCAAATTTATGTCCTACCATATCTTCTGATACTGTTATTGGAATAAATTTCTTACCATTATAGATCAAAAAACTAACCCCTACAAAATCTGGAATTATCGTAGATTTTCTAGACCAAGTTTTTATAGGTTTTTTTGCTGGATCATTTTTTTGTTTTTCAACTTTTTTAATCAAGCTTTCTTCTACAAAAGGTCCTTTCCAAACTGCTCTAGCCATAACTATTTTTTCTTCCTTTTTCTTCTTCTAATGATAAATTTATCTGTTCTCTTATTGTCTCTTGTTTTAAGCCCTTTTGCAGATTGGCCAGTTGGTGAAACCGGATGTCTTCCACCAGCTGATTTTCCTTCACCTCCACCATGAGGGTGATCGACTGGATTTTTGACTACACCTCTTGTGTGAGGTCTAATCCCCATCCATCTTGATCTACCTGCCTTTCCTATTTTAATATTTTTTTGATCAGGATTTGATAATATACCGATTGTTGCCATACATTTTGAATTTATTTTTCTAACTTCTCCTGAAATCATCTTAATTAGTGAATAGGCGCCATCTACGCCTGAAATTGAAACAGACGTACCTGCAGATCTAGCAATTTTGCCACCAGCTCCTGGTTGGAGTTCAACATTATGGATATCTATACCAGCTGGAATATCATGTAATGGCATACAGTTTCCAACTTTGATCTCTATATTTGTTCCATTTCTAATTTTATCACCTGCTTTGACGTTCTGGGGGGCTAGGTAGTAAAATTTTTCTCCATCCTCAAATTTTACCAACATAATATAACAAGATCTATTTGGATCATATTCTACTCTTTCTATTTCACCAATTGAGTCAAATTTTCTTCTGTAAAAATCAATAATTCTATATTTATGCTTATGACCTCCGCCATGATTTCTTGACGTTATTCTGCCTAAGTTATTCCGTCCTTTCGAGGAATTGTTTGCAGCTGTTAGTGGTTTAAATGGTTTTCCTTTCCACAAATTACTTCTATCAACTAAAACTGTTCCACGAGTTGATTTAGTATATGGTTTAAAACTTTTTAAGGACATTTTATATACCTGTCGTCAAATCGATCGATTGACCCTTTTTAAGTGTTATAATTGCTTTTTTATACCCTTGAACTTTAACTTTTCTTCCTCTTGTGAATTTAAGTCTTGATTTTTTATTTACAATATTAATTTTGGTAACGTTTACCTTAAAAATTTTTTCAATATTTTTTTTTAAAGTTTTTTTATTTGATGAAAATGGAACCTTAAAAACAATTTTGTTAAATTCAGATAAATTAGTAGACTTTTCAGTAACTACTGGAGAAATTATTTTGTCATATAAATGAATTTTATTCATATCTTTTTTCTAACTCCTTTACTGAGGTTTCTGTAAAAATTACTTTTTTATATTTTATAATATCAAAAGCGCTAAAGTGATTAATATCAGTTGTTTTTACATTTGGTAAATTTCTTAATGATTTAAACACTTTATCTTTTGAGTTTTTATCTAATATGATTAAAGAATTGTTAGCTTCAAATTTATTTAAGATTTTATTCATTTCTTTGGTCTTTTTAATTTCATTTTTAAAATCACTTATTACAATAAGATTACTTGATTTTTTTTTATCACTTAACAAAGAAGCTACACTCATTTTTTTTTCATTTTTATTCAGTTTTCTTATTTTATAATTTTTTTCACCCTTTGGTCCGTGAGCAATTCCACCACCAATAAAAATTGGAGCTTTTCTACTTGCGTGTCTGGCGTTACCAGTTCCTTTTTGAGCATAAATCTTTGAAGTTGAGCCTATTATCTCATTTTTTTGTTTTGTTTTCGCTTTTCTTCCTTTGTAATTTGCATTTATTTTATAAAGAACACCACTAATTAACTTTTTATTTATTTTAGCTGAAAATATTTTATCCATCACCTCTATGCTCTCTTTTTTCCCATCAATATTTAATTTATCAATTTTCATTTTTTTATTTCTTCTTCTTTTCTGGTACTTTTTTTAGCTTTTCTATTGCTTCAATTTTTTCACTCATAGTAAGTTTTGAAGTATTTTTTGATGCTTTTTTAACCAAGACTTCACTATTTTTTGAGCCAGGAATAGATCCTTTTACAAAAAGCAGATCATTTTCTGGATCAGATTTTATAATTTCAATATTTTGAATTGTTCTTAACTTATCACCCATATGTCCAGCCATTTTTTTATTTTTAAAAACTTTTCCTGGATCTTGGTTTTGTCCTGTTGACCCATGTGCTCTATGTGAAACGGAGACACCATGTGAAGCTCTTAAACCAGCAAAATTATGTCTTTTCATAGCACCAGCAAAACCTTTGCCTATAGTTTTTGATCTAATGTCAACAAATTTAATATCTTTAAAAATTTCAACACCAAACTCATTACCTGGCTTATAGTTCTCTATATTTTTTACTCTCAATTCTTTTATTATTTTCCTAGGTTCTGTATTTTTTTTTGAAAAAAAACCTTTCATAGCTTTTGTTAGTTTTGAATTTTTGATCTTACCAAAACCTAATTGTATTGCTGTGTATCCTCTTTTTTTTGGATCAATAACTTCGATAATTCGACCTTTTTCAATTTTTAAAACAGTTACAGGAACTGACTGGCCAGTTTTATAAAACTCTCTTGTCATTCCTATCTTTTTTCCTATTAGAGCTATCTCTGTCATAATTTTATATTTTTATTTCTACATCTACACCAGATGCTAGATCTAATTTCATCAAAGCCTCTACTGTTTGTGGTGTTGGTTCAATAATATCTATTAATCTTTTATGAGTTCTTGTTTCAAATTGCTCTCTACTTTTTTTGTCTATATGTGGAGATCTTAAAACTGTATATCTCTCAATTTTTGTTGGGAGTGGTATAGGTCCTTTTATATTAGCACCAGTCCTTTTTACTGTATTAACAATTTCTTCTGTTGATTGGTCTAAAACTTTGTTATCGTATGCCCTCAATTTAATTCTTATATTTTGCTTTTCCATTTTTTAACCTGTTTTTTTTGTTACTTCGTCCTGAACATTTTGTGGTACTTTTGCATAATGATCAAAGAACATAGAATATTGTGCTCTGCCTTGTGACATTGATCTTAAGGAATTAATATAACCAAACATATTTGCCAAAGGTACCATTGCGGTGATTACTGTTGCATTTCCTCTCTGTTCTTGTGTACTAATTTGACCCCGTCTACTGTTTAAATCCCCTATAACATCTCCCATATAATCTTCTGGTGTAACTACCTCTACCCTCATCATCGGCTCTAATAATTTCAGAGTTGCTCTTGTACATGCCTCTTTAAAACACTGTCTAGAAGCAAGCTCAAAAGCTAATACACTTGAATCAACATCATGATGTAGACCGTCTAAAATAGTAACTTTATAATCTATCATTGGAAAACCAGCTAATATTCCATTATCTGCAACTGACTCAACACCTTTTTCAACACCAGGAATAAATTCTTTTGGAATTGCTCCGCCTTTAATTTTACTTTCAACTTCCCTACCTTTGCCAGGCTCTAATGGTTCAACAGAGAGTTTTACTCTTGCAAATTGACCGGCACCACCACTTTGTTTTTTATGAGTATAATCAAACTCACTTGGATTTTGTATTGTTTCTCTATAGGCTACCTGTGGAGCTCCAACGTTTGCTTCAACTTTAAATTCTCTCTTCATTCTATCAACTATTATATCAAGATGTAATTCCCCCATTCCTTTAATAATTGTTTGTCCCGACTCCTCGTCTGAACTTACTCTAAAAGAAGGATCCTCTTTTGCTAATCGTGCTAAAGCCTCACCCATTTTCTCTTGATCGGCTTTAGTTTTTGGTTCAACTGCAATTTCTATTACTGGATCAGGAAATTCCATTGGCTCTAAAAGAACAGGTTTATCTTTATTAGCCAATGTATGTCCCGTAATAGTATTCTTTAATCCAGCTAAAGCTACAATATCTCCAGCATTAGCTTCTTTAATATCTTCTCTAGAATTGGCATGCATCAAAAGCATTCTTCCAACTCTTTCTTCTTTATCTTTTGATGTATTATAAATTGCAGTACCAGTTTTAACCGTACCAGAATATACTCTTATAAACGTTAGTGATCCAACAAATGGGTCATTTGCCACTTTAAATGCTAAAGCCGAAAAAGGAGCATTATCTTCAAATTTCATTTCCATTTCCTCATCAGAATTAGGTTTAGTACCTTTTATTGATCCAATGTCCTTAGGACTTGGTAAATAATCAACAACAGCATCGAGTAATGGCTGAACTCCCTTATTTTTGAAGGCTGAACCAGTTAATACTGGTACAAAATCAAAACTTAAACATCCTTTTCTTACACATTTAATTAAATCCTCATTTTTAATGTCGTCACCATTTAAATAACTTTCCATTAATTTTTCATCTTGTTCTACAGCAGTCTCAACTAATTCCTGTCTATATTTTGAACAAATTTCCTTTAAATCTTCTGGTATGTCTTTTTCCTCCCACTCAGCGCCCAAGTCTTCATTTTTCCAAATTATTGCTTTCATTTTCACTAAATCTACAACACCTTGTAAGGAAGACTCTATTCCAACCGGAATTTGCATCACTAAAGGTTTTGCGCCAAGTCTCTCTTTTATCATTTCAACACATCTAAAAAAATCAGCTCCTGTCCTATCAAGCTTATTTACAAAACAAATACGTGGAACTTTATATTTATCTGCTTGTCTCCAAACAGTCTCTGATTGAGGTTCTACACCAGCAACTCCATCAAATACTGCAACAGCACCATCTAATACTTTTAGAGATCTCTCAACCTCGATAGTAAAATCTACGTGTCCTGGGGTATCAATAATATTAATTCTATTATCTCTCCAAAAACAGGTTGTTGCTGCTGAGGTAATTGTAATTCCTCTCTCTTGTTCTTGCTCCATCCAATCCATTGTTGCAGCACCATCGTGAACTTCACCAATTTTATGACTCTTTCCTGTATAATAAAGAATTCTCTCAGTTGTTGTAGTTTTTCCAGCATCAATGTGAGCCATTATCCCAATGTTTCGATATTTTTCTAAAGTGTGTGTTCTACTCATATATATTACCATCTAAAATGAGCAAAAGCTTTATTTGATTCTGCCATTTTATGTGTGTCCTCTTTTTTTTTAATTGCTGCACCCCTATTTTGATAAGCATCATAAATTTCGTTAAAAATTTTATCTGACATATTTTTATCTTTTCTTTTTCTTGAGGCATCGATTAACCATCTTAAAGCTAAAGCCTGAGATCTTTTTGATTTTACTTCAACTGGAACTTGGTATGTTGCACCACCAACTCTCCTAGATCTTACTTCAACTGTAGGCTTTATATTATTGATAGCCTCATTAAATACATTTAAAGGTTCATCTTTTGATTTTGTTTTGATTTTATCAATTGCCTCATAAATAATTTTTTCTGCAACTGTTTTTTTTCCATCATACATAATACTGTTTATTAATTTTGGAATTATTGTAGATTTATAAACTGGATCAACTATTGGAATTTTTTTTGGTGCTCTTTTTTTTCTAGACATAAATTATTTTCCTTTTTTTGCACCGTATTTAGATCTTTGCTGTTTTCTTGCTGTAACACCCTGCGTATCTAGATTTCCTCTTAATATATGATAACGTACACCTGGTAAATCTTTAACCCTCCCACCTCTGATGAGAACTACAGAGTGCTCTTGAAGATTATGACCTTCACCAGGTATATAAGATGTAACTTCATGACCATTGGACAATCTTACCCTTGCTACTTTTCTTAAAGCTGAATTTGGTTTCTTTGGCGTTGTTGTATAAACCTTAACACATACACCTCTTTTTTGAGGGGATTTTTCTAACGCAGGAACTTTATCTCTTGATGAAGGTCTACGTCTTCTTTTTCTTAATAACTGGTTTATAGTCGGCATAAATTTTAAATATTTTTTGAGTAAGAAATAACTGACAGGTTATTTAGTGGCAGCGTTTAATGTCCCAATGACATTACATTCCAACCAAAAAATATGGCCAAAATACTATAGAAATTGTTTTTGTCAAATTAAAACGTTTATAAAAATTGTAAATTTTTATTGATTTACTTGAGTTTCTGAGGGTTCAGATTTTTCCTGCTCAGAAAGAAATTTATTATCGTCATCTATAGCTCTCTTGTTCCAATCATTTTTGATGGTACCTGTTCCTGCAGGCACTAATCTACCTACAATAACATTCTCCTTTAGGCCCAATAAAGTGTCGGTTTTGCCTTTAATTGCCGCATCTGTAAGAACTCTGGTTGTTTCTTGAAACGAGGCAGCAGAAATGAACGACTCAGTTTGCAATGAAGCTTTTGTAATACCCATTAGTACTCTTTCACCAACTGCTGGTTTTTTACCATCTGATTTAAGTTTTTCATTCATATTATCAAATTTTATTCGATCGATTATTTCTCCAGGTAATAAATTTGAGTCACCAGAATGTTTAACTTCAATTTTTTTCAACATTTGCCGTAGAATAGTTTCTATGTGCTTGTCATTAATTACTACACCTTGTAATCTATAAACCTCTTGTACCTGATTAACAAAATATTCTGTTAATTCCTCAATACCTAAAATTCTTAAAATATCATGTGGCAATGGTTGTCCATCCAATAAATATTCACCTTTTTTAATTTTTTCACCTTGGTTAAAATTAATATGCTTTCCTTTAGGTATTAAATAATTTGAAGTTTCACCGCTATCAGATACAATTGAAACTCTTTGTTTACCTCTTACTTCTTTACCAAATAATACTTTTCCATCATTTTCTGCAATAATAGCGCTATCTTTTGCTTTTCTGGCTTCAAAAAGTTCTGCTACTCTCGGTAATCCTCCTGTTATGTCTTTAGTTTTAGAAGTTTCTTTCGGAAGTCTTGCAATTACATCTCCTGCAAATATTTTTTGTCCATCTTTCACAGATAAAATAGAATCTGGTACTAAATAATATCTAGCTTCATTGTCATCAGCTTTTTTAATTACATTTCCTTTTTCATCTCTCAAAGTAATTCTAGGTTTTAGGTCTGTGTTTTTTGATTGAGATCTCCAATCAATTACTGCTTTTGACTCTATTCCTGTTTCATCATCTAAGGTTTCAGAAAGGGTTACTCCATCAATTAAATCAACGTAATTAACGATACCACTTTTTTCAGCTATTACGGGCGTTGTATAAGGATCCCACTCACAAATCTTTGCATTTTTTTTAATCTTGTCCCCATTTTTAAAAAAAATTTTTGATCCATAAGGTACTTTGTAAATAGCTATTTGTAGACCATTATCATCCTCTATTGAAAGTTGAGTATTTCTTCCCATTACAATTTGATTTTTCTTAGAGTCCTCTAAAAGATTTGTGTTAATTATTTTTAATGTACCTTCGTTTTTACTTACAATTTGTGAATCTTGTTTTATTGATGCAGTTCCACCAACATGGAAAGTTCTCATAGTTAATTGAGTTCCTGGCTCACCAATAGATTGGGCAGATATCATACCAATTGCCTCTCCTACATGAACCATTTTTCCTCTTGATAAATCTCTCCCATAGCTCATTGCGCATACCCCTTTTTTAGATCCACAAGTTATAACTGAATAAACTTGAATAGATTTAACACCGGCTGCATCAATTTTTTCACATGCTGACTCATCTATCATATCACCTTTTTTAATAATTTTTTCACCTGTTATCGGGTTTTTAATATCATTTGCTGCAACTCTTCCAAGAGCTCTTTCAGCTAATGTAACAATTACATTTCCACCCTCTATAATTTCTGATAAATTTATACTTCCAGGTTTACCACAATCACAAGCTTTTTTTGTTATAGTCAAATCTTGGGCAACATCGCATAATCTTCTTGTTAAATAGCCTGAGTTTGCAGTTTTTAAAGCTGTATCAGCTAGACCTTTTCTAGCTCCGTGAGTAGAATTAAAATACTCAAGAGCAGTAAGACCTTCTTTGAAATTTGATGTAATAGGTGACTCGATAATCTCACCAGAAGGTTTTGCTATAAGACCTCTCATCCCAGCTAATTGTTTCATTTGAGCAGCAGATCCTCTTGCGCCTGAGTCGGCCATCATAAATACAGAATTTACTTTCAATCCATCTTTAGTATTTTCAGTGGCTGAAATTCTTTTCATCATCTCAGATGCTACTCTGTCTGTACATTTTGACCATGCATCAACAACTTTATTATACTTTTCACCTCTTGTAATAAGACCTTCGGCATATTGGTTCTCATAATCTGTAATTAATTTTTTAGTCTCCTCAATTAATTGAGCTTTATTATCAGGGATAATTAAATCATCTTTACCAAAAGAAATTCCAGCCTTAAACGCGTGTTTAAAACCTAAGTCTTTTAATTTATCACAAAAAATTACTGTATTTTTTTGACCAGTAAATCTAAAAACAATGTCAATTATTTCTGAAACTATTTTTTTTGGTAACAGCCTGTCTACTAAAGAAAATTTTATGTCCTTATTTTTTGGTAGTAAATTTGCTAAGAGAAATCTTCCAACTGTACTTGTAAATTTTTCATATTTGACTTTACCTTTATCATCTACTGTTTCAAATCTAGAGACAATTCTTGAATGCACATTTATTTTTCCAGATTCTAGACCCTGTTCAATTTCTGAATTATTTACAAAATATCCTTCTATTTTTTCAGTTTGGTATGGTGGTTGTGATAAATAATAAATTCCCAAAATCATATCCTGACTTGGAACGATAATTGGTTTTCCATTAGAAGGGCTTAAAATATTATTTGTTGACATCATAAGAACACGTGCTTCTAATTGTGCCTCTAGACTTAGTGGGATATGTACAGCCATTTGATCTCCATCAAAATCTGCATTAAACGCCGCACAAGTTAGAGGGTGAAGTTCTATTGCATCGCCTTCAATCAATTTTGGCTCAAATGCTTGCACCCCTAATCTATGCAAAGTAGGTGCACGGTTTAGAATTATTGGGTGTTCTCTAACAATTAATTCTAATGCATCCCAAACTGCATTTGTTTCTTTTTCGACTAGTTTTTTAGCTTGTTTAATTGTTGATGCCAGACCAAGTTTATTTAGTCTTGCATATAGAAAAGGTTTGAATAATTCTAAAGCCATTTTTTTTGGTAATCCACACTCATGAAGTTTTAAATCAGGACCCACAACAATCACTGATCGACCAGAATAATCAACACGTTTTCCTAAAAGATTTTGTCTAAATCTACCTTGTTTACCTTTTAACATCTCTGCTAATGATTTTAGTGGACGTTTACCAGTTCCAGTTATTACTCTTCCTCTTCTTCCATTATCAAATAATGCATCAACCGACTCTTGGAGCATTCTTTTCTCATTTCTAATTATTATATCTGGAGCTTTTAAGTCCATTAATCTTTTTAATCTGTTATTTCTATTTATTACTCTTCTATACAAATCATTTAAGTCTGATGTTGCAAATCTTCCACCATCTAGAGGAACCAAAGGTCTTAATTCAGGTGGAATAACTGGAATAGTTGTAAGTATCATCCACTCAGGCTTGTTACCTGTCTCAATAAAAGAGTCTATGAGTTTAAGTCTCTTAATCGATCTCTCTTCAGCAACTTTTGATTTGGTTTCTTTAATATTTTTTAATAAAATTTCTCTTTCTTTTTTTAAATCTACAGACTTAAGTATCTCTAATATTGCTTCTGCACCGATACCAGCTGAGAAAGCATCTTCGCCGTGTTCTTCTTGATATTTTGCAAGCTCATCTTCGGTTAACAATTGATTTTTTTTAAGGTCAGTTAAACCTGGTTCAATAACTATAAAACTCTCAAAATATAATACCCTTTCAACTTCTTTCAATTTCATATCAATTGCTAGTGAAATTCTGCTAGGTAATGATTTTAAAAACCATATATGGGCAACAGGTGTAGCAAGATTAATGTGGCCCATTCTTTCTCTTCTTACATTTGACTTTGTGACCTCGACACCACATTTTTCACATATTATTCCCCTAAATTTCATTCTTTTGTATTTTCCACAAAGACACTCATAGTCTTTAATTGGTCCAAAAATTCTAGAACAGAAAAGTCCATCCTTTTCAGGTCTGAAGGTTCTATAGTTAATTGTTTCGGGTTTTTTTATTTCTCCGTAAGTCCAAGATTTAATCTTTTCAGGACTAGCTAAAGTAATTTTAATGCTATTAAAATTTTGTGCTTCTGAAATATCGCTATTATTTTTAAATAAATCTTTTAAATCTTTTTTCATTTTAATTTAATTCCACGTTAAGAGCTAAAGCTTTAATTTCTTTGACTAAAACATTGAATGACTCTGGTATTCCTGACTCAAAATTCTCCTCACCCTTAACTATTGTTTCATAAACTTTTACTCTACCTGCCACATCATCTGATTTTACAGTTAAAATTTCTTGTAAAGTATAAGACGCTCCATAAGCTTCGAGTGCCCATACTTCCATTTCTCCAAACCTTTGGCCACCAAGTTGTGCTTTACCTCCCAATGGTTGTTGAGTAACTAAACTGTATGGACCTGTTGATCTAGCGTGAATTTTATCCTCAACTAAATGATGAAGTTTAAGCATATAAATAGTACCAACTGTAACTTCACGATCAAATTTTTCACCCGTTCTACCATCCCATAATTCTGTTTGTCCGGAATTTGGTAAATCTGCAAGCTCTAACATTTTTGTAACATCTATCTCTTTAGCTCCATCAAAAACAGGAGTGGAAATTGGGACACCATTTTGTAAATTTTCACACAAATCTTTAAATTCAACTTTGTTTAATTTATCTAAACTATCCTCAAAAGTATCTTTTCCATAAACTGATTTTAAAAAGTTTGATATTTTTTCATTTTTTTCAGCTTTTTTTTGATTCTCATTTATTAAATTTTTTACCTTTTCTCCTAACTCAGTACATGCCCAACCTAAGTGTGTTTCAAGAATTTGACCAACATTCATACGGCTAGGTACACCTAAAGGGTTTAGTACAATGTCTACTGGTTTACCATTTTTTCGGTATGGCATGTCCTCTAGTGGAACAATTTTACTAACAACCCCTTTGTTTCCATGTCTTCCGGACATTTTATCCCCTGGTCTTAATCTTCTTTTTATTGCCACAAAAACTTTAACCATTTTCATTACGCTAGGAAGCAATTCATCACCTTGTCTTATTTTTAAAACCTTGTCCTCAAATCGTTCTTGTATATCTTGTTTTGCCTTATTAAACTGGTCTTTTAATTGATTTAAACTGTCATCTTTTTTTTGATCTCCAATATTTATTTTAAATAAATCATTAATTGATATTTTATTAATATTATCTGCATTTATTTTTGATCCTTGGTCCACATCTTTTATCTTTTTATTTATAACTTGACCCTCAACAATTTGTAGTGCTCTTTGCTTAATACTTCTTTCAAGAATCTCTTCCTCAACAATTTTATCTTGTTGAACAGAATCAATTTCTGATCTCTCTATAGTTATTGATCTTTCATCTTTATCAATACCATGACGGTTAAAAACTCTTACATCAACAACAATACCACCACTACCGCTAGGCATCTTCAAAGAAGTATCTGTTACATCGATAGCCTTTTCACCAAAAATAGATCTTAAAAGTTTTTCCTCTGGACCTGATGCTGTATCGCCTTTAGGTGTTACTTTTCCGACTAAAATATCACCAGGCTTAACTTCTGCTCCAATATAGACAATTCCAGATTCATCTAAATTTTTGAGAGCCTCTTCATTAACATTTGGAATATCTCTTGTAATATCTTCCTCACCAAGTTTTGTATCTCTTGCCATAACCTCATATTCTTCTATATGAACAGATGTAAAAACATCGTCAGTTACGCATCTTTCTGAAATTAGAATTGAATCTTCAAAATTATATCCTTGCCAAGGCATAAAAGCCACGGTTACGTTTTTTCCTAAAGCTAGTTCACCAAGTTTTGTAGAAGGGCCATCAGCTATAATGTCTCCTGATTTTACTTTATCTCCAACTCTAACTAGTGGTTTTTGGTTTATGCATGTATTTTGATTTGATCTCTTAAACTTTTGTAAGTTATAAATATCGACACCAGATTTTGTAAAATCTGTTTCGTCCGTCGCCTTAATTACAATCCTTTTTCCATCTATTTTGTCAACTATACCATCTCTTTTTGCTACAATCGTCACTCCAGAGTCAAGAGCAACATCACTTTCAATACCAGTTCCAACTAATGGTGACTCAGGTTTTAATAAAGGAACTGCTTGTCTCATCATGTTTGATCCCATTAAAGCTCTATTTGCATCATCATTTTCTAAAAAAGGTATTAAAGAGGCTGCAACGGAAACTAATTGTTTTGGAGATACGTCTATATAGTCAATATTGTCTGGTTTTGATAAAATAAAGTTTAAATTTTGTCTGCATGAAACTAAACTCTCCGTAAATTTTCCATTTTTGTCTATTTTTGAATTAGCCTGTGCTATTGTAAATTTACTTTCCTCCATTGCTGACAAATATTCAATTTTCTCTTCAACAACGCCATTCTTTACTTTTTTGTATGGACTTTCAATGAATCCATACTTATTAATTTTTGAATAAGTTGATAGACTATTTATTAAACCAATGTTAGGACCTTCTGGAGTTTCTATAGGACATATTCTTCCATAATGAGTTGGGTGCACATCTCTAACCTCAAAACCAGCTCTTTCTCTAGTTAAACCACCGGGACCAAGCGCAGATACTCTTCTCTTATGCGTGATTTCAGATAGAGGATTAGTTTGATCCATGAATTGTGAAAGTTGGGATGTTGCAAAAAAATCTTTAAGTGAAACAGTTAAAGGTTTTGCATTTATTAAATCTTGTGGCATAGCAGACTCAACATCAAGTGTGGTCATTTTTTCTTTAATAGCTCTTTCCATTCTATAAACGCCAATTCTTGCTTGATTTTCAACAAGCTCACCAACTGATCGGACTCTTCTATTAGCTAGGTGGTCGATGTCATCTACTTCATCCTTACCATCTCTCAAATCTAACATTTTCTTTATGATTGCTATAATGTCATCATTTCTTAAAATGGTTATTTTATCTGAACAATTTAAATTTAGTCTAGAATTCATTTTAACTCTACCCACGTCTGATAAATCATATCTGTCAGAGCTAAAAAATAAATTATTAAAAATTTGAGTTGCTATTTCAATTGTTGGTGGTTCTCCAGGTCTTAAAACTTTATATATTTCAGTAATTGCATCATTCTTATTATTATTTTTATCGTTAAACAAAGTTTGTAATAAATACGGACCTTTGTTAATTGAATTTGTTGAAGAAATTAAGATTGTACTAATATTATTATCTAGGATTTTTTTAATTATTGTTTCATTTAGTTCTGTTCCAATCTTGAAAGTTTCCTCACCACAAACAATATCTTTGTGAAGAAATTTTCCAAATAAGGATTGGTCTGAAACAAATATTTCTTTTAAACCACCATCATATAATTTTTTGGCATTCAAGAAGTTTGTTTTTTCCCCTGATTTAATTACAGTTTTTCCTGTTTTAGCGTCAATTATTTCCTCTGAGAAATTTTTGGACTTGTAATTTTCTGGATTAAATTTTGTTTTCCATTTTTTAATTTTGACATCGTAACTATAATTTTCTTTATCAAAAAACTCATTCACAATATCATCTTTGGAATATCCTAAAGCTAGTAGTAGTGTTGATACATAAATCTTCTTTTTTCTGTCTATTCTAAAATATAGTAAATCTTTCACATCATATTCAAAGTCAATCCATGATCCCCTGTTTGGGATTACTCTACAATTAAATAAAAGCTTTCCACTTGCGTGAGATTTACCCTTATCATGATCAAAAAATACACCAGGACTTCTATGCATCTGATTTACAACAACTCTTTGAACCCCATTAGTAATAAATGTTCCACTATTTGTCATCATTGGAACTTCTCCCATATAAACTTCTTGTTCTTTAGCAGACAAAATTTCTTTAGTGTTGTTTTCTTGATCAATATCGTAAACAACTAATCTTAAAGTGCATTTAAGAGAGGAAGAATAAGTGAGACCTCGTTGTATGCACTCCTCAACATCAAATTTTGGTTTCTCTAATCTATACGAAACATACTCTAAAGTCGCTTTATCATTTAAATCTTCAATTGGAAAAATACTTTTAAAAACCCTGTCAAATCCCTTAACTAAATTTTGATCAACAATTTCTTTAAATTCAGTCAATTCTCTATATGAATTTTTTTGTACTTCTATAAGGTTTGGTATTGATAAACCTTCTTTAAGTTTACCAAAATTTTTTCTTATGTTTTTTTTCTCAGTAAAAGATAACAGCATCTACAACTATCACTAGTTAAATTAATAACTAGCAATTTAATTTTTTATTTATTTACTTAAGTTCTACTTTTGCTCCAGCAGCCTCTAGTTTAGCCTTAATTTCTTCAGCTTCTTTTTTATTAACACCAGATTTTACTTCTTTTGGAGCGCCTTCGACTAAATCTTTAGCCTCTTTTAATCCTAAAGAAGTTACTGCACGTATTTCTTTAATAACATTAATTTTTTTATCTCCTGCTGAAGATAACATTATTGTAAACTCACTTTTTTCTTCAGCTGGTGCAGCTCCGCCAGCAGCAGGTGCAGCAGCTACAGCAGTAGCAGCAGACACTCCCCATTTCTCCTCTAATTGTTTAGACAGTTCAGCCGCTTCAACTACGGTCAAACTCGATAGATCTTCTATAATTTTATTTAGGTCAGCCATAAATTTTATCCAAGTTATTTTTTTGATTTTTCGAGCGCTAAAATAGCGATTTTTGAGCCTGGTGCAAGCAAAATACTTGCGATTTTTTGGGCTGGAGACCTCAATATTCCCACTATTTTTGCTCTTGCCTCATCTAAAGTGGGTAAGGTCGCAACATTCTGAACTCCCGCAACATCTAAAATATCCGTTCCCATAATTCCACCAAGAATTTTTAAATTTTCATTCTCTTTTGAGAATTTTGTGAGTATTTTTGCAGAAGTTATAGCATCTTTAGATAATGCAACTGCCGTAGGTCCTTTAAACAATTCAGACAAATCTTTACACTTAGTTTTTTCAAGAGCTAATTTCGTAATTCTATTTTTTGTTATTTTAAATTGAATGCCGTGTTCTCTCATTTTGCCTCTAAGGTCGTCTAATTGACTCATAGTTAAACCTTGATAATGAGTTACTATAACAGCCTCTGAATTATCAAATTGACTGGTCATATCTTTTATATATTCCTGTTTCTTTTCTTTACTCATCATAACTAAAAGCTCTTATCTAGTTTTAATTTATATGAAACACCCATTGTTGATGTAATAAACACTTGTTTTATTAAATCACCTTTGACATTTAAATTAGATTTTTCTTTTTCTAGAGTATCGATTACGGCTTTGTAATTTTTAATTAGATTTTCGTCCGAAAAGGATTTCTTACCAATAGATACTCCTATATTACCATCTTTATCATTTCTTATTTCAGCTTGCCCGGACTTAGCATCTTTAACAGCTTTAGAAACATCCTCTGTTACAGTACCTAATTTTGGATTGGGCATTAAACCTTTTGGCCCTAAAATCTTTCCTAGTTTTGAAAGTTTAATCATCATAGATGGTGTACAAATTAACTTTTCAAAATTCAAATCTCCAGCTTTAATAGTTTCAATTAAATCATCTCCACCTACTAAATCAGCACCAGAATCTTTTGCTGTTTTAATTTTAGAATCTTCACATACTACCGCAATTTTGGTTTTTTTTCCTGTTCCACCTGGCATATTTACAAATGTTCTTAAATTTATTTCATTTTTCTTTTGTTTATTATTTATTAAAAAGCTTAAATCTATTCCTTCATCAAACTTTGTTGTGCAATTTTTTTTGATTTCCGATAAGAGTTTTTCTATATTCTCAGCCTTTAATTTATTAGTATCTTTTGGTAATTTTTTAAATCTTTTTGAAGACATTATTCTTTAACCTCTATTCCCATAGATCTTGCAGATCCCATTATAATTTTTGTAGCCTCATTAACATCATGAGCATTTAAATCTTTCATCTTTTTTTTTGCAATTTCCTCTGCTTGTTTTTTTGTAATTGATGCAACAATATTTCGACCTGGTTCTTGAGATCCACCTTTTATTTTTGCTGCCTCTTTAATAAAATGCGACGCTGGTGGTGTTTTAATTATAAAATCAAATTTTTTATCTTTATAAACAGTGATAACAACAGGTACAGGTTTACCCATAAATTCTTTTGTCTTTTCATTAAAAGCTTTACAGAATTCCATTATATTGATTCCTCTTTGTCCTAATGCTGGTCCAACCGGTGGGGCAGGATTTGCTTGTCCACCTTTTATTTGTAATTTTACATATCCACTAATTTCTTTTTTTGCCATTAACTAACCTTTTCTACCTGATTATATTCTAATTCTACTGGCGTTGGTCTGCCAAAAATAAGAACGGAAACTTTTAGTCTCGATTTTTCCTCATCTATATCCTCGACCATTCCATTAAATGATGCAAATGGACCATCTATAACTTGTACTTTTTCCCCAACGGAATATTCAATACCGCTCTGACCCTGAGTCACCCCATCTTTGATTTGTCCTAATATTTTTTCAATTTCTTTTTCAGACACAGGTGCTGGGATTCCTTTTGATCCTAAAAAACCGCTTACTTTTTTAATTCCTTTGATCATATGGTAAATATTATTATCCATTTCACTTTTAATTAACACATATCCTGGAAAGAATTTTTTTTTTCTTTGTACTCGTTTTCCTCTTTTAACCTCAGTTACATCGTGGGTTGGAACAACAATTTCATCAAATTTGTCAGCTATTTTAGCCTTTTCCGCTTCCTCTTTAATTAATTGTGCAACTTTATTCTCGAAACTCGAATGTGATTGTACTATATACCAGTTTTTCATTAGATGCTTACCTTAAGTACTAGTTCTAGGAAAAATTTTAAAACTTGATCAAGCAATAAAAAGAATATTGCAGCAACAATAGCCATTGCAACAACCATCAGACTTCCCTGGATTGTTTCTTTTCTTGTTGGCCAAGAGACTTTGAAAGCCTCTTGTTTTACTTCCTGAATAAATTTCAATGGATTTCTCATAATAATTTTTTGGCAGGAGCGGAGGGAATCGAACCCCCAACCTCCGGTTTTGGAGACCGGCGCTCTACCAATTGAGCTACACTCCTATTGGTAGCTTACTTAATAATTTTAGTTACTACTCCAGCTCCTACAGTTCTTCCACCTTCACGTATTGCAAAATTTAATTTTTCGCTCATCGCAATCGGTGTAATTAATTTAACTTTAAATTTCGCGTCGTCACCTGGCATTACCATCTCAGTACCGGATGGAAGCTCAACTTCACCTGTTACATCTGTTGTTCTAAAGTAAAACTGAGGTCTGTATTTTGTAAAGAATGGTGTGTGTCTTCCACCTTCTTCTTTTTTAAGTACATACGCTTGAGCTTCAAATTCAGTGTGTGGTGTAATTGATCCAGGTTTACATAGAACTTGTCCTCTTTCAACATCTGTTCTTTCAACACCTCTTAAAAGCGCTCCAATGTTATCACCCGCTTCACCTGTATCTAAAATTTTTCTAAACATTTCAACACCTGTGCAAACAGATTTTTTTGTTTCTTTTATCCCAACAATTTCTATTTCTTCACCAGTCTTTACAACTCCTTGTTCCACTCTTCCTGTAACAACAGTACCTCTACCAGAAATAGAAAATACATCTTCTACTGGCATAAGAAATGGTTTATCTTTTGGTCTATCTGGTTGTGGGATATGTTCATCCACAGCTTTCATCAATTCCATAATTGCATTCTTTCCAATTTCATCATCTTTACCTTCAACCGCAGCTAAAGCTGAACCTTTTACGATTGGAGTTTTGTCTCCTGGAAATTTATAAGAAGTTAAAAGTTCTTTAATTTCTTCTTCAACTAGTTCAATCAGCTCTTTATCTTTAACTTGATCAACTTTGTTTAAAAAAACAACAATTGCTGGAACACCAACTTGTCTTGCTAAAAGAATATGCTCTCTTGTTTGTGGCATTGGGCCATCTGCAGCATTAACTACTAAAATTGCACCATCCATTTGTGCTGCACCTGTGATCATATTTTTCACGTAGTCAGCATGTCCTGGACAATCAACGTGAGCATAATGTCTTTTATCTGTTTCGTACTCAACATGCGCTGTTGAAATTGTTATACCTCTCTCTTTTTCTTCAGGAGCTTTATCAATTTGATCATATGCTGTAAATTGAGCACCACCTTTTTCTGATAATACTTTTGTGATAGCAGCAGTTAGTGTTGTTTTACCGTGGTCTACGTGACCGATTGTACCTATGTTACAATGCGGTTTATTTCTATTAAATTTTTCCTTCGACATTACTTTTATATCCTCACTTTAATTTTTAATTTTTTGGAGCGGGTAAAGGGAATCGAACCCTTACATCCAGCTTGGAAGGCTAGCGTTCTACCATTGAACTACACCCGCATACCCAAGTACATCACTCCAAGTCTTTAAAACCTTATTAAATGGTGGAGGGGGAAGGATTCGAACCTTCGAAGACCGAAGTCAACGGGTTTACAGCCCGCCCCATTTGACCGCTTTGGTACCCCTCCTATTTTAGTAGGGGAAGCGTCCCCTTGTTCAATAAAGCTTTAAACAACAAGCGTTTTATATATTTTTATCGTATAAATGCAATATCAGAATTAATAGCAAAACCAGCAAAAAAGCTTATAAAATATAAGATAATTAATGAATAAGTCGTCTTTTTTTATCGTTGGAAAGCATCCTGTAATAGAAGCTCTTAAAAACCCAAAGAGAAAGGTTTTAAGAATTTTTTTAACAGAAGAAGCAAAAAAAATAATACACAGAGAATCCACACGTAAAAATTTATTAAAAGATTTAAAGGTATTTTTTAAAACTAAAAAAGAACTTGATAAATACTCTACAAAAGATGGTTTGCTACATCAAGGTTTTGTAGCTGAGATAGAGCATTTAGATGAGATAATATTGAAAGAATTTATTAAAAATAAAAATAATTTAAATTTTGTTTGTTTAGACGAAGTTACAGATGCTAGAAATATTGGATCAATAATAAGAAGCGCGGCTTCATTTAACCTAGATGGACTTATAGTTAAAGAAAGACATTTTCCATCTGAAAGTAAATTGATGTATAAATCATCAAGTGGTGCAATTGAACACCTAAACATATTCAAAGTTTCAAATATTAATTCAACATTAAAATATTTAAGGGATAAAAATTTTTGGGTTTATGGATTTGACTCTACGGGAAAAAAAAATTTTATAGATGTCGATTGGAGGGGCAATAATGTTTTACTATTTGGATCTGAAGGATATGGGATTAGCAAACATACTCTTACTTATACTGACTATTTAGTTAAAATTAAAATAAATGATAAAATTGAGAGTTTAAACATTTCAAATAGTGCGGCAATAGTATTTCATCATATTGATTTCTTCAAAACTAAAAATTCTCTAAAATAAATTTATAATATTTCTCGCAATTTAAATTATAATCAAATCTATAGAACTTACTTACCCCATAATTTATTTTTTTTTTTATTTTTTTTTTATTTGAATTATAATTATTTATGTAGTCAGCAAGTTTTTTATAATCACCTATCTTAAACAAATCACCCGCTTTTCCATTAAGTAGTATTTCCTTAGGACCAGTTGGACAATTGCTTGAAATAATATATTTTTTTAAAAATTGCGCCTCGAGTAAAACATTTGGTAGACCTTCGTACTTTGAGGTAAGAACAAATATATCACATTTTTTTATAAAATTGTAAGCATTGGCTTTATACCCTATAAGTTTCACTTTATTGTGAAGATGGTTTGAAATTATAAAATTTTTCAAATTAATATATTCATTTCCCTTACCAATAATGACTAATTCAGGTCTATTGGCGGGATTAATTAATTTTACAGCTTTAAGTAATGTCATATGATCTTTTTGTTCGGTCAATCTTCCAATTGATAAAATTTTCAAAGATTTTTTTTGAAAAAGAGGTTTTTTATAATTTATATTTAATTTCGTATTATAAAAAGGATTATAAATACATTTTGATTTAATTTTAAAATTTTTATTAAATTCTCTTCTAAAATCATTTGAGTTTACCATTACATCGTCAGCTAAATTTATCATTATTGAATATAATTTTTTTTTAACTATGCTATGTGACCAACCACTTGGTGCTGAATTAGCTCTTACAATAATTTTAGTCCATAAAATTTTGGCTATTAAGATTGCATATATATTTGCTTGAAAAGCAAAAATAAGTTTGTTTGTTCTTCTCTTAAATAAATTTATAAAAAGAAAAAACATACAAACTAGATATTTTATTGGTCTTGATTTATTTTGCCAAAAAAAACTTTTTGGACCGATAAATTTAATTTTTTTATTAAAATATTTTGATTTATTTGAGTTACAGGTCAAGACTTCAATATTTATTTTTTTTCGTGCAAGATAGTTTGCTATGATAAATAAGTTTTTCTCAACTCCACCTTCTTCAATTGACGGAATGAAAATAATTAGTTTTTTAGTCATAGACACAGTTTTTTTATTTCATCTAAATGTATTGAATAAACTAAATACTTTTTATATAACACTTTTGTCAAAAATGTGCCCTTGTAGCTCAGCTGGTAGAGCAATTGATTTGTAATCAATAGGTCCGCGGTTCGAATCCGTGCGGGGGCACCACTAAAATCTAACTTATTTCAAATAAAGACTAAAATAACTTTATTTTTTTAAATAAAAAAATTGTTGAATAAGAATATAGAAAGGAAGAAGGAAGAACTCTTTGTAGTGAATTTGTAGTGAACGTTAATTTATTTTTTTATATTATCAATTATTTCTAATTTTGGTAAACTTTTGACTAGGTTTAAAGTTTCAATAGAAAGATTAATCATTTTTTGTAATAATTCTAAGGGGTAAGCAGGATTTTTAATTGTTTCATTAGCGTAATCATTAGGATCATTTATAATTCCTGACTCTTTATCTTTTGATAATATTTGTCGATCCATTACCCATTCGATTGGGGATTTGCCATTAACTAAATAATTATAAGCGTCTAATGGTATATTCTTCAAAGAAATATATTTGTTATATATAATTTCAGATTTATTGATTTCTCCATTAGATTTACCAAAATACATTTTTTCAACTCTGTAATTTTCTTTTAAATTTTTTTGATTTTTACTGGAGTTTATAATTTCACATGGGTATTTTTTTGTTTTTTCATAGTTAATATGTAGATCAGAAAGTTTTTTTCCAATTTCAACAAACTTTTTAAAATCATCTTTGTTTTGAATAATGGGTATTCTAATACTTTCTTTTTTAAGATTATTTGAAAACTGATCAATAAAATTTTTTGAGTTTAATAAAGCATATGTGTAGTGAAAGATATTTATCTTGCTTATATTTTTATCAGAATAAAATTTTCTAAAATTTTCCAGCTCAACATCGGTAATGTTATCATTTTCCTCAAAATTATTTGAATTTTTAGATTTGTTTGAAAATAAACCTTCATCCAAAATTATATTGCTAAAATTTTTCAAGGAATAACATTGGCTATTAAACATTGTTTGAAAATCTGGTATACAGCTTATCATCAAGGCAGAAAAATCATTATTATTACCAGTCCCTGTACAAGTAATTATTTGGTTATGATCTGTATCTTTGTTAAAAATTTTATCTAATTGATACTGAACTTCATTTAAATCTTTATCAAAATAAACATAGTTTTTTGTGAATGGTCTATATTGAGATATCATTATTTTACTTTCATCAAAAAAAAGTTTTTTCTTTTTTTGAATTTTCTGAAATAAACCCCTAGACCAGCTGATTTTGGTTTTATCATTATTTACTATTTTCTTAATTTCATTGATATCTAAGTTTTTATTTTTGATCCTGTTTAATTGATCATTGTAGAAGTTAATAGTTGATTTAATATTATGAGCTAGTTTTTTCTTTGAAAAATTATAACACCATTTGTCTCTACTTGTAACTACACCTGAAGAACTTAAATGAAAAATAGTTTTTTTTTCAAATTTTGATTTTGAAGATAAATTTATAAAATCGTAATATTTTTCACTTCCTTTGTTTATCCAATTATTCTTTTTATCTGGAGTAATTTTGTGAGCTTTCTTATTTTTTAAAAACTTATAAAAACTTTGGCTATTTTCTATATGTTTTAATTTATCTTTTTTATTTAGATAATCTCCAATATCGTAATAAAATATATCACCTTTTTTTTGAATTTTTGAATTTTTAATTAAAAATGTTATGGAAATTGGAGTTCTCGTACCTTCTCCAAAAACATTTCCACCTTCCTTTTTTCGTAATTCTCTAGAAGTTCTTGCATTGCCTCTTAAATTAAAAACAAATATTTTATTAAATTCATCCTTTATACTTTTACGAAAACCATCTGTTGCTTTACTATCTATCCAGCCACCATTTGTAACAAACGCAACTATCCCATTGTCTTCAATTCTATCACTAGCCCACCTAAAACTCCTTATATAACTATCGTAAAGAGCTGTTTGTCTAACTGATACAGAGTCTTTTGCATATGTTGATCTTATTTTTTCGTCAAGATTTGGATATCTAACATTTTGAGCGTTATCGTTTTCTGATTTTTGTCCAATCGAATAAGGAGGATTAGAAATTATTACTGTAATTTTACTTTTTTTTTGTTTGGTTCTTTTTTTTGAATTGTCTGGTAGAAGATCTGCTATCATGTCTCTTTCTTGTTCGTACAAATGAAAGGTGTCTGTTAATACAGATCCTTCAAAAGGTTGATAATAATTATTTTTCATAAGAGAATGGAATACGCTCTCAATGTTAATAGTGGCTATATAATATGCTAATAATATAACCTCGTTAGCGTGTAGTTCATTTGCATATTTATATTGAACATTTTCCTTTTTGATAAAATTGGATTGCAAAAGAGAAGTTATGAATGTACCGGTACCAGTGAAGGGATCTAAGATATTTATGTTTCTATCATTTAAAGATTTTTGAAATTCCTCAGATAAAATTTCCTGGACTGTTTTGATCATAAAATCCACTATCTCAGTGGGTGTATAAACAATTCCAAGTTTTTGAGTTGTAATTGGAAATGCATTTTTAAAAAAACGTTCATATAATTCATTTATAAGTTTTGTTTTACCCTTGGATGTAATGATACCTTGGGCTCTTCTTTTTACACTGTTATAAAAGTTTTTTAGTAAATCTAAATCTTGATAATTTTCACTTGGATATATTTTATCGATAGTGAGTTGTATGGCCCTTGAAATTGAATTTTCTTTTATAAAATTATTCCCATCAAAAAGAGTATCAAACACGGGTTTTGTGATTATATGTTGCGCTATCATTTCTACTGCATCATTTTCAGTTATTTCTGGATTTAAATCATCTCTCAATTCTTTTAAAAATTTATCAAATATTTTTTTTTCTTCACTTTTTGAATTCAATAAAATTTTATTGATCTTGTTAATGTGATTTTGAGAAATCTTTGCGATATCATTTGCCCAATTTTCCCAATAATCTCTTGTTCCACATTTTTGTACTATCTTAGCTTTAATGGCTTGAGATAAATCATCAAGCTCGAATGACATTTGTTCCTCAGCTGAAGTTTTTTTATCTTCTTTTTCTAAATCATCATTATTGATATTAATAACTACATCATCTTCTTTATCTTTTTGTTGTTTTTTCTTTTTTACATCTTCAACTTTTGCAGTAGTGGCATCTTGTTCAGCAGACATAGTTACAATTTGAATTTTATCTGACACATCCTCACCCAAACTCAACATATTAACTTTGCTATCTAATCTTTCATCATGGGTTCGTAGAGCGTTAACAATTTGCCAAACAACTTTATATTTTTCGTTATCATTAAGTGCTTTCTCTGGAGAAATTCCGGGAGCAACAGTTACGGGTATAATGACATAACCAAGATCTTTTCCCTCTGCTTTCCTCATAACTCTGCCAACAGCTTGAACTACATCTATTTGGCTCTTTTTAGGATGTAAGAACATAATTGCATCTAGACTAGGAACGTCAACACCCTCTGATAAACATTTTACGTTAGAGAGAATTCTACAATTATTTTTTTCAGTATTACCTTTTAACCAATTAAGATTGTGATTTCTTTGATCTGCATTAAAAGTACCATCAATATGTTTTACTTCAACATTAAGATCAATCTTATTCTCATCTTTAATATTTTCATTATCTATATATTCATTTATTACGTTGCTAAATTCTTTTTCAAATATTTTAGAAATTTCAATACTTTGACTAAAAGCTAAAGCTTTTCTAATTGGTTTAAGTTTTTCATTTTCTTTTTTATCAAATCCAACTTTTGCTAATGCTTTATATACTCCAATTATTTTAGTAGCGTCTGTAAGTTTAAGCTCGGTCCCATCTTCAAGTGATTTTTGTAAATTTGAATTAACTAAACCCTCGTCTACTGCAAGAATTACAACCTTGTAATCGCTTAAAAGATTATTTTCTACTGCCCAGTTGAAACCTCTATTAAAAAATTCTTTACCATATTTTTTTGGATCATCCATTGATGCAAGTTCAACACTTCCTTCATCTGCTTTTTTCTTTGCCTTATTACCAAATATTTTTGGTGTAGCAGTCATATAAAGTCTTTTCTTTCCCTTTACATATTTATCTTCATGAATTTTTACAAAGTGAGAGTCCTCTTGGTCCTCAAAAGTTGCTCCTGTAGTTCGATGAGCTTCATCACAAATAATAAGATCAAAAGAACTCATTTTAAACTTTTTTTGAGCTTCTGAAATCACATCAATCGATTGATATGTTGAGAAAACAACTCTCATCTTATTTTTTTCGACTTTTGAAATTTCTTCAGCTAAAGTTTTAGAATCTGTAGTTGCGGGAATTGCTAATTCATTCAATCTAACTTGAATTTGATCACTATCATTACTTATTCTTCCTACTTTTTTGTCTGAACAGGCTGAAAAAGCTATGAAATCATCTTCACAATCATTTTTCCACTCTCTAATTGATTGAGACATTAATGCTAATGAGGGAACCATGTATAAAACAAATTTTTTGTTAGCAATAGCCTCTGCAATTTTCAAACTTGTGTATGTCTTGCCTGTACCACAGGCCATAATTAATTTTCCTCTATCATCATTTGAATAGTGTTTTTTTGACTCTGCTACAGCTTTTATTTGATGGTCTAGAGGTTCTTTTTTTTTCGATAGAGATATTTTTTCATTTTCTACAAATTCAAGCCAATCTATTCTTGAATTTTCTAAATCAAATTTTTGTATCCTTTGGTAGGTTTTATTCAAATTATCAATCATACTTTTAGCATTTGATCCTAAATCCTGATTAGACGTATCTATGAGAATTAGTCTTGTAAAAATTTCGTTAGATGATGCTGAAACAAAAGAATCTAAATCCTCTTTTGTAATTTGGTATTCAGGTTGAAAAAATTTACACTGAATTGCTGCAAGACCCTTGTCATTTTTTAATTCTCCAACAAGGTCAATTCCTATATCTGTCTTTGAAAATTTTGGGTTTTCTTTAGCCCAATCTTTATAGTGCCAAATTTTGTTAAATTGTTGTTTTTGGATGTCATCATTTTCAAAATATATTTTTGATAATTTTTCAAACGCATTACCTTGTTCAACAAAATTAGAAGATCTAGATCTAATTCTAATTAATGCTTCATTAAAATTTTTCATCATTAAAATATTATCACAATTTATTGATTTTAAGTGTAGTGAATTTGTAGTGAATTTATTTAAGTTGCTTTACGAGGATTCCAGAAGTTAATAGTATCAACGATAATGAAAGGAAATTTTAAGAAGCTTTTTGATTTGTAATCAATAGGTCCGCGGTTCGAATCCGTGCGGGGGCACCATTATGAATTTATTAAAACCTTCCTGAAATAGATATTTTTGCACCGTAGTCAGGTATATCACTTAAAAAATTATAATTAGAACTCATTTTTAAATCAAATCTATCTAACTTATTGGTTAATGACAGGTTAGTATTTTCAAAATCATTCACATCAAATACAAATTCCATTTTATCAGTTGGAACATAGCCAACAGATAGATAAATATCATTACTATGGCCTTTTCCATTAGATTTAAATCTTTCAAAATTTCCAACTAATGACCAACCTGATATTAAGCTTACATCAAAACCATAACCAATTTTAAAATTATGTTTTGATTTATTATCTACCTTATAGTTATAAATTGTACTTTTATCATTTAGATAATAAAATTCTGCATCAGATGATTGGCTTAAATCAGCAATATAATCTAGTCTACCATGATGATTAATAATTTTGTCTTCCATTTTATCAGATGTATCTATAAGTATACCAATTGTAGTTAATGCTGATTTAATATTTTGCGCTTCATAACCTAGTGCATCTTCTAAAGTATTTCCTAGTAGTGTTTTTTCATTAAAAGATTTTAGTTTTGTGTATCCTAAATCTAATTTGATACTAGGATTAAAATTTATTTTTTCATCAGCCAATCTTTTTCCAAAATTAAATGAACTAAAGATCTGATATCCATTTCGATTACCTTTTAGGGTGTTGCTATATTCAGTCACCCTTTTTTGATTTATGTCTAATACACTCAGTCCAATTAATGCATCAGTAAAAATGTGATTATCTTTAAGTTTGGTGTTGTATAATGTTAAACTATAATTGTCTGTCTTTAATTTCGTTCCTCTATTTCCAATGCCAATATCATCAACTCCATACTGAAAAACGAATCCATACATTGTATCTCTGTCTTCTTTTTTTATTTTATCTGCACCGATTGAGATACCTCTGCTATTAAACGTTCTTGATGATGAGTTTCCTAATTTAGTTTTACCTAAACTAACTCTACCTTCGCTCCATTTAAACCAATCATCACTATCATAACTTCTATCAATTTTTTTTTTTGAGCTTTTTAGATTACCAAATAATTTTGATAATTTTTCATTTGTAAAATCAACTTCTGCATTAAAATTTGATAAATTGTCTTTATTTTTATGTCTTCTCAACCATTCCATTCGATGAAAGATAGGAAGAGTAATATGTTGAATTACAAGTTTTGATAATTCAACATTAGCTTCAATAATTGCTTTAACATCTCCATCATCAGAAGGATCGCTACAAGTTATTACCGAACAAGAAGGACTATATTCTAAAATTGTACTTGTTGTACTTGCATCATCGACAACATATAATCTTGTAAAACCTGCTACAAATATGAAACCTCTCATTTGTGAAAATCCACTATTTAAATCAAATGTAGTAAAAGAAGATGATATAGATGTGACATCCCATGCTGTACTTAATGTAAATTTGTGTATGTTGTCATTATCGTTACCCCCAATATATAATATACTTCCATTTGGATCGAATTGAGCATTTCTAAGATTTGGTTCAGCGCCACCTAAATCATCTGATAAGCCTGCGTCAGAAACTCCAGAAGATAGATCCCAAGGATTTGTAAGTGTAAATTGTTTTATTTTACCAGTAGTTGAAGGATCATCTTTTCCACCCACAAACATACGTGTGCCATCAGGTTTAAATGCTAAAGTTCTTAAATGTTTTACATCAGTTCTACCTTCATTATGTCTTGCTTCAAATTCTGCTGAAGATGAGTCCCAAGGAGTAGTTAAATTATACTGATATACTGATGCAACTGCATCTCCTGCGGTTACGAACATTTTTGTTCCATCTGGTTTAAATTCAATTGCATGGGGATATTTTAATACTGAAGAAGAATCACTACCTAATAAATCTGTTTGTGAAGTTTTTGTTGCTGTGCTTATATCAAAAGGTGTACTTAAAGAATATTGAGTTACTTGACCTTTTTGGCCCTCAGCACCAGATGCAGCTTTACGGTTAGTTATATACATTATAGTACCATCTGGTTTAAAATTTATTCCTCTTGCTTGCTCAGTATCTGACGAAATATTTTTTGATTGTTTAAATTCGATAAATGCAAAAGAATTATTGCTAGTTAACAACAAAACCAGACCCACGATCATTATAATTCTTTTCATTCAATTCTATTATCACTGTGCCAGGATTGTGACCAGACTGAAAATACTTTAAGATTTTTGTTGCAATTAAATATTTATTTGAACTTTAGCAATTGATTTGTAATCAATAGGTCCGCGGTTCGAATCCGTGCGGGGCACCATAAATAAGTTATGGTGGGACTGGTAGGTTACGCTCCTACTACCCCCTCGATGTCAACGAGGTACTCTACTATTGAGCTACAGTCCCAATTAAATTCATTTGCTAAAGGTTTCTCTTCTAATTTGTTCAATTTTAATTTTTTTATTTAAACTGTTATTTTTATCATACAGTAAGTTAAAATTGATTTTTTTATTTATTTTTACCTTTATATTTTTAGCATTACGTACTTCAATATTATCAGCTACTGCACTTATTGGTCTTTTGTTAACATTTAAATTTAAAATAGTAATTTGAGATTTTTCTGAAGTGATTTTGCCCTTCCATCTTCTTGGTCTAAAAGGACTTATAGGTGTTATTGCAATTTTTTTTGAATTTAAATTTAATATTGGACCGTGGACAGACAAATTATATGCTGTGCTTCCCGCAGGTGTTGATACTAAAACTCCATCTGAAACTAATTTTTTGATGAGAGTATTTTTTCCATTTAGTATTTTAACTGAAGCTGCTTGTTTACTCTGTCTTAGAACAGAAACTTCATTGATTGCAATAGATTTTTTTGAAATATTATTTTTTGTCACAACTTTCATTTCTAAAGGATTAATTCTTACAAGTTTAGAAGAGGAAAGATTTTTTTTTAATTTATTGATATTAAATTTATTCATCAAGAAACCATAATTACCTGAGTTTAAACCATAAAAACTTTTTTTATATTTATATAATTTTTTTAAGGTATGAAGCATAAATCCATCACCGCCAACAACAATTATTATTGTAGATTTTTTCAATGAAACTGTATTAATTTTTTTTTGAATTTGGTTTTTAATCCGTATTGAATTTGAATTGTTATCAAAAATTAGATGATATTTTTTTTCCATACTTTAATGGTGCCCTCGGCCAGACTCGAACTGGCACTCCCAAAAGGGCAAGGATTTTAAGTCCTTTGTGTCTACCAATTTCACCACGAGGGCATGAGTTATTTTCATAAGTGTTTATGCTAATATTTATAATTGAACAAGTCCTATAAGTAAATTTTTTTTATTTTATCTTCCTATGTCCGAGAATAGTCCGAGTTATCCTATAAAGTCCTTGATGATCTAAAATCTAAAATATCACTTGTATAAATCATATCTTTCTGCTTTGGCATATCTATTTTTAAATTAATCTTAAATTCAAAGTTATGCTTAATAGATTTAACATTCGAGAATTCCTTTACAAATTTATTAAATTCTGTTGATTTTAAAATTATATCAAAATCAATAAAAAATTGATCATCATTATATTCTTTTGATTTAACATAGTCATAAGATATAGCCATCATTCCAAGAACTTTTGAATGATTAATACTTGCTTTTTTTAATTTATTATATGAAGAGATATTAATATTCCAAAGATTAATACTGAAATTCTCCAAATCAAAGTTATCTAATGTCTTGAGGATTTTGTTCTTTTTTATAAAGTTATCTTGATTTGTTTTTAAATATTTGCCTCTTATAAATAAGACTTTTCTTTTAGGACTTGGAATTTCGGAATATTCAAAGTACCCATGTAATGGGGTAGGAAATGTTTCATTTGATTTATGTGTATATGTATTTATTTTTGGTAAGTTTTTACTATTAAAAGTTGTTTTTAAATTAATTATCTTTTGAATGTTTTTCATTAGTTAAGTTTTTTCATAAGCTTAATATAACACATTTTTATCTCTCTATGTGCGAGAATGGTCCGAGAATCTGAAAATTAATTCCCGACATTTTCCAATAAAAATAATTCGATCATTTCAAAACTTATAGGATTATAAGGGAATAAGACTATTTGAGACTATTAGAGACTCAGAAATTACTCAATTCAAACTATTTTAAGTCCTTTGTGTCTACCAATTTAACTGAACAGCTTTATTAAGATAATTACTTGAACAATTAACGTTAGGCTTGGAACAATGGTTCTAATCAGTTCCATTGTGTGATTTACTTCGTCTAGTTTTCTCTCTAGTTTTGATCTAACTCTATTCATAAATTTAAATAAAAAAGTTTAAGAAATTTTATACTCAATTAGAACTAAAGTTCTCCAACCATTCTTTTCTTTAAGTACCTTTTTATGCACAATTTTATATCCAGCGACACTGACACCTTCTAATTTAGAGTCAGCCGTTAGATCGTAAGTTTTGGTTATACCTTTGTTATTTTCCTTATGAGTTATAACTTCACTGGATACAAGTGAATGTTGTGTAATATCAGCAATTTTAATTTTTGCAGATAAAATTGCTTTATTTTCAGATATATTAAGATCTTTAGACCAGCCATTTCCACAAACTTTAATAACTTTTTTTGTACTTTTATTTTTATCACAGTAAATATTTACAAATTTTTGCAAATCATCAGGTGATTTAATTATTTTTTTATTTTTTACATATGAATTAGTGCAATTACTTAACAATAATCCAATAATAATAATTGATAATATTCTCATTTTTCCTCCTATAAGTTTTCAAGTAATGCAAAAAATACCATAGTAAAGGCTCGATGATATTTTTCATCAGTGATAAATTGGACAAATATATTGTCCTGTTCTTCACAAGTATAAGTTTCTTTTTTATTCACTAGTTTATTATTTTCGACATCTGCATATGCATAATACTTGCACTTTGCATTTACAGGACTTATTAACAAAAAAAGAACTAATATGACTCTAATCATAAAGCTCCTTTTCTCTTTGGCTTATTTCAAATCTAACCTGATTTAAAATAACATCCATTAGAACAAAAAATGCCTTATGTGCTTCTTGTTCAAATACTTTTTTTTGGCATGTAGAATTACACTCTGTTAGAATATGTATTAATGTTTGTTGATAATATTCATTAGATTTAGCAAATGAATGAGTAGTAAAGGTAATTAAAAACAAAAATAAAATTATTTTAACTATTTTCAAAACCATCCTCCTTAGTATATTTTTCAATTGTTTTTTTATAATCGTAAAAATCCAAGGTATCAGCTTCAAGTTTACATAATTTTTTAATTATTGTTTTTTGAAGTCGCTCTAATTTTTCATCACTTAGTTTAGACATCTTATATTCAAAATTATTTCTAAACTTAGAAATGGGGATTTCTTCATATTTCACCTTTAATATATAAGACAAATTGTGTTAATTTATAGTGAAAACTAAATCTTTATTTTTCACTTAATTAGAACTAATAATTTGGAGTTATGACAAAAATACGTGATCCTCTGTCTGTTGAAAAAATTCTAAAAGATTTAATCGTAAAATTAAATGCAACTGAAGTTGAAAAATTTACTGGAAAATCAATATCTCATTTTAGGAAATGTAGTGATCAAGATGATAAAGATCATAATCTTCATGTTTCAGATGCAATTAAATTAGATATTCTCTCATTAAGATCTCAAAATGGAAGTCCTTTTCTAGACAATATTAGTTTAATGATAGAAAAAGAATTTAATGATTTAGAGAAAATAGAAGATGTGTCCAGGACTTTAATTAATATTGGTGGAAGAATAGGATATTTAATGGATACGACAGAAAAAGCTCTTCACCCAGATAGCCCTAAAGGTGTTGAATTATCCAAAATAGAAAAAGATAAAATATTTAATGCAATTTCAGAAGTTGAAGAGAAAATAGCTAAATTAAAGCTTTCAATTAAATAATTATTTTACTAAAATAAATTATTATGAATATAGATGAGGCATTAAAAAAGATTGGCGAGATAACAGAGAAAGCTCTAAATAAAAATCCTGATGCTGTTTCTTGGGATGATGAGATAAATCTCAAAAGGTCAATGGTAAACAGTTTAAATTTAGAAAAATATTTTAAAGATCCTGTCGCATTAGAAAATATGTATATTTACGAAATGTTCGATGATAAATTTAAGATTCCGCATAAAAAAAAATTGGAAATGATAAAATTTTACATTATGGCATTACCTAAAATGACAGATATAGGAAAAGTAAATATAGATTCATCAAAAATTAAATAAATTATTTAATTTTATAATATTTTAATCTATCTTCTAATTGCTCCTTTCATCTTAATTTTTTTTTCTAAAACTTTAATTTCACATAAATCATATCTTGCAAAAATACTATCACCAAATTTCCAATTTTTAGGCATAACCTTATTCAGACCATTCTTTTTAAGAATATTATCTTCTTCATGAGATAATATAACTACCGCATCTGTATCGACTAAAATTTTATTTATATAATCTGGATCATACTTTGTTATAAACTCATCCGCTATAACTTTGGATGGAACAGGATGTTCAAAAGTTATTTTATTTTTTTTAAGTCTAATTGCCCTATTAGTTATTTCTAACCCTTGCTGTTCAATAAAATCTATAGTTTTTTGAGTGGTATAATAATAATCATTAGCCAAAGAATATTTGGCTATTAGATTTCTTAAAGTCCAATTAATTATTTCGCCTGCTTTATGCTTTTGTATATTTTTTAATGTATCATGAATTAAATCTCTTAAAGCATGCTGGGTATTATTCATAAATTAATTATAAATCTGTATTTATTTGGGCTTCTATTTCGTCAAAAGAATTTGGTATTAGTTCTTCTTTAAAGTTTTCACTACCTCCATTAGCAAGCACTGGCTCTATATTTTTAGGTATTTCATAGTTTTCTAAATCTGAACGTTTATTATAAGCGTACGTATTTACATTAACTTTTGCCTTTTCATAAAATTTTTGAATCTTTTTTTCAAATTCCAACATTTGTAATTTTGTAGAAAAATATTTAATATCAAGTAACTTAAAATTATAAAAATATTTATAATTTAATCCGTTAAACACCCTTCCCCAAAGTTTTGTACTGCAACCAATTTTTTTAACTTTTACTCCTGGAGATGAGTCATGTAATAGATAAACTGCAAATCTTATTGGTCTTCCTTCTTTTATCCATAATTCATACTCTTCAATTCTTTCTGGAGAGTGTTTTAAAATATTTTTTCTAATTCTACTTTTCATAATAAAATTTCAAAGTTTTTCAGTCCAATTTTTAATAAATTTACCATCATCTCCAAACATTAAATCTGCATCTCTTCTTAAATTTTCTAATTCCTCTTCACTTCTATCACATAATTTTAAAAGATTGTGAGCTTCAATATAAATATCATCATACTCCACTGGATCTTCCAATTTTAATGTATGGAATTCTTCATAAGCTTGTTTTTTCTCACCTAAATACTTTGCTAAACATTGTAATAATATTATGTTTGCAAAATAGTTTTTTTTAGCTTTAATTTTAAACTTTTGATAAACTTTAAGTAATAAATTCTTTTCATTTAGTTCAATTATTTTTTCAAATATATCAAAAAGATCATGATTTATATCTTTCAAATTCTCGATTTTTGAAATTTCTTTTAAGACTTCTTTTTTATTATTAATCAAGAAACTTTATATTTTTTTGATAGTTCTTCTATCTTATTGCTTAAATTGATATCTTTATCAGTTACTTTATTTGTTTTTTTATCAAAAACTAAAGCAACACCTTTTTGATCTCCAAAATTGAAATCAATATTTGTTTTATAACCAGGAAGTTCACTCACATCTCCAGCAAAATTAATCATATCCATAGAATCTGATTGTTTGTATTTATATATTTTTTTTAAGACTTGTTTGGAGCCTATTTTTTCTTCTGTCCATCCTTTTGGTAATTTACTCATAATAATTTTTTCTTTTTTATTTATAAAGTTGCTGCAGAAGCCAAATATATACAGCTTTCACAATCTATATTATAATCAGGAATATCCTCACTCTCTAGTACTTTTTTCATTTCTTTAATTTTATCTGGTATCCAAGATGGGTCTGCCTCATAAGGAACTAATACTGTTTTAAAATCTATTCTATTACCAAACTCATCATTAGTTTTTTCTCCATTACAAACCATAAAAAAAGTATTATTGGAAACTTTAAAATTCATATTTCTTAAAATATGAACATAAATATCCATTTGTCTTTTGTAACCTTGGTGGTATTTGCTTTCCAAATAAGCTTTTGTTTCAACTGGTGTATTATTAGATTGAGCTTTGTAGTCAACAACGACTAATTCCTCTTTATCTAAATCATACCAAACATCATCAATTCCACCTTTGATTAACAGATTTGTTTCTTTATCTAAATAAGAAATACCACTTGATAATGATTGTCTCCATTTATCAATATCTGGATGATCAAAAGGTATAAAATTTAATTTATATTCTTTCATTATTGGATGGGGTGTTTTCTCTTTCCTGTGTTTATCAAATTCTTTTTTTAGTAAATCATCAACAGCTGAGTTCAATGCCCATCCAGGCATACTTGGTTCTTTTAAACCTTTAACTCTATCCAAATAAAAACACCTTGGGCAATTAATAAAATTACTAAATTTGGATCTACTTATTGAAAAAGGCTCATTAGAACCCTTTTGATACATAGAGGTAGTACTAGACCGAAATCCTTTTGAAATTAATTCATCACTCACAAATACTTTTTATCAAATTTACGACAATGAGTCTAACTGCTAAAATTTATCTCTTCAGGTACAAGTTTAGTACAAGTCTGAACAAATTAAATAAGCTTTATTTTCTAATCTTAATTGAAGGCATAATTAAAGTTATGTGATTTTATAGGATGTTTAGACTACCTTGGACTACTATGGACTGACTTTAACTTCTATCCCTCGGCTTTTAAGTCCTTTGTGTCTACCAATTTAACCACGAGAGCATTAATGAGTTTAATAAATGCTTATGCTAATATTTATAATTAAACAAGATGAATAAGTATTTAAAGTAAAAGAAAACGGACTAATAGAACTCACAAAATTGTTTTGCCCAATTCATATCAGGCACTATTCCTAAATCACTATCTCTCCATGGGCTTGGGTCATCTAATGAAAAAATTCTAATTTGTGGATTATCTATGATGCTTCCGCCACCTAAATAATATTCTAAATTATTGGCAAAATATATATTCTTTTCTTTTATTCCCTCGCAATTTTTGGCTAAAGCAATAAAGCTCCATACAAAAGATAATTCTTTGAAGCTTCGATTATCAGAATTATACTCCCATATCCTATCCCCTCGCTCAAATTGTTCGATATAAATTTCTTTACCATTATCTAAAACATATGATGATTGTAAATTTGAATAATCAAATGGTAGAACCTTATCGATCTTTTTCTCATTAGCATTAGCAATTACCATAAATATAATTAAAAAAAAAACTAAATACTTTATCGAAAATAGAGAATTCAAGTACATAAATTTAATCCAACAAACTTGATAGGTTATATTATGTCTTAAATTTGTTGATAAATTGATGATGAAAATATAATTCTTTATAATAGATTGTTATTATAAAGAATATTTATCCTACTAGGTTAAATGGAAAAATAAGTGAAAATTTAAAAATTTATAATGACAATTAATAACGAAACGCTGGGTCAGTCTGCTGAAAAAGTTATTTGTGATTTAAGTGGATTAGATAGCTATCATCTTAATGACAGATCTGATGAGACTTATGAAGAAATACTAACACCCTTAATTGCCAAAGCTCTCAAAAAACTACCTTCGGTAATAAGGCATGCAGGCTTAGAGGAGGGAGAAAGAGGAGGACATAGCAAAAGTTCAATTGATTTTTATCTAAGTGAAGAACAAACTCTATCAGTAAAAACTAATAAAAATTCAAATATGAAAGTTTGCCCATCCGAAGTAGGTCAATCCAGCTGGAGCGTTTTGAACAAGTATTTTAGTGAAATACTTCAAATAAATAATGTAAGAAACCTTGATAGAAATAACTTCAAACAAATAGTATTTAATTCAATAAATTTACTAATACCAATTTATCTTAATCACTTAATGACTTGTGATTATTTATTATGGATATATCAAAAAAAAACAAATTTTTATTATAAAATTATACAAAAAAATAATTTATCCAGATTTAATTGGAACTTTAATATGTTCAGCTTTACAAAAGATTTAAATAGCTGGAATGAAAGTTGTACAGTTAAATATAATAATATTTCATTGGGTGAGTTTCAATTACACAGTAATAGAAGCCCAAATAAAAAATTTAGATTTAATATGCAAAATCTATGCAAAATATTGAAAATTTAATAACAGAAATAAACAAAGTTGAAAATTACGTTTGGGACAGAGTGCAATCTGATTATATCTTAAATAACCATGGTTATTTTTTATTTAAAGTTTTCAACTACGATGAACTAATTGAAAAAATTGATGAAAAGATTAATAAAAAAAAACTCCCTGAAGTGTTTAAACAGTATACAATAAATAGGTGGTATAATTTTGCTTGTTCGATTGTTATTCAATCCTATCTTGAAAACCACCAAAGGGTTAGAGGCGAGGAAAATAAAAGATCTTTTACTAAAGATATCTTTATAGATGATAAACCTTTTGATTTTAAGATAACTTATCCATTCAAAGGTATGTCAGAAAAAATGTTCTTAAAGAATTTGGATAATCCAACAGAGTTAATAATTAAATATTATAAAGGCGGAGGAAAGCAAAGAATGCATACAGAGCCAAAATTATTTATGATTTTTGCTGATCAAGATAATCATACAATCCACCAATGGCAAATGAAAAGAGAATTTGAAGTAATTGAAAAATTTTTGAAATACTATTTAGATAACACGAGTAAAACAGAATTTTTAGTTAGCAAGGATTTTTCAATTGGTGAAAGTAATTTTACCATTAAAATGGCAGATTTATTTTATATTATGAAAAATAAAGATAAAAAATTTGGAATTTTTTTTGAATGGAAAAATAATATTCCTAAAAAAATAACTTTTGAAATAAAATAAAATTTTAAAAAAATTCTTTTAAAGTATTAGCAATATTATATCCGAGTTTTGGTGGAACAGCATTCCCTATCTGAACTAAAATTTGGCTTTTAGATCCCTGAAATATAAAATTATCATTGAATGACTGAAGTCTTGCGAGTTCCCTAGGTGTCATAAATCTATTTTTTTCATAATGAATAAACACACCTCCGTGATTTTCTTTTACGGTTCTGCTAGGCTCATTAGGAAAACATCTGAAGTAAGCATCTGAAAACCCACCATAAACTGTTCTACCTATTGGGGTCTTATTAATTTTTTTTTGGAAGTCATTTCCACATTTAGTAAAGATATGATTAAAAGGAATATCCTCAGGAGAATTCTTTAAATCTTCAATTGCCTCTTTAACTGTAACCCAGTCAGATAAATTGCTTTTAAATAATTCTAGATTTTTTCCATTAGATTTTTCTTTATAAGTCTCCTCAGGAAATTTAACTGGATAACCATCTAATCCACCAATAACTATTACTCTTTGTCTCTTTTGAGGAACTCCAAAATCGGCTGCATTTAAAACTTTAATTTGAACATCATAGCCTAAGCTTAAAAATCTTTTTTTTATAGTCTCAGTAACTTTAACCCTTAAAGAGGAGGTAAGTTTTCTTGCCTCGCTTAATTTTTGTTTAATATCCTCTAATTGTCTTTCTTCTGATTTTGTAAATTTGATTTTTGTTGTATTTTTCGATTGTTTTCTTTTCAATAAAAGTTCACTTTTTTTATTCTCAAGATTTTTTATTTTATCTAATTTTTTTTGATCATTTTTATTAAGTCTGGTTTTATCATGTTCCATAGAAATTAAACCTTTAACATTTTCCATAACAAAATATTTTGGTTTTATTGCCTTAACAATTTTAACGTAATCTTCAAATAATTTACCCCTGGGATCATCAACATCTCTTGCTCCCGCCATACTATAAGCTTGACAAGGAGGACCTCCAACTAAAACATCAGAACCTTTTCCGTATTTAATTATATCATCTCTTATCTTCTTTTGAGTTATGTCACCCAAAATAAAATTGGAGTCTTTATTGTTTCTGGTAAAAGTTTTTCCTGCTGGTTCCCAAATATCATTAGAAACTGTAGTTTTAAAACCTGCATCTTTAAAACCCTCGTTCAGTCCTCCACAACCAGAAAAAAGATCGATGACTTTAATCGCAGATTTTATATTTTTCATATTAATTTAAGATTATTTTACTTTTACTA
>CACCHS010000004.1 GCA_902545825.1 uncultured Pelagibacteraceae bacterium | reverse complement strand
ATTTTTTCCATTGTGAGCTTTACCTTGTTTACGTTCTTTTGCATAGTTTACTGAATTTTGATAAGCAATTTCTGAAATGCCTAAACCTTGAATTCCTACAACAATCCTTTCAAGATTCATCATCGTAAACATAGAATTTAAACCTTTATTTTTTGGTCCAATCATATAACCAACTGCATCATCAAAGTTTAAAACACAAGTTGCTGAGCCTTTTATTCCCATTTTACTCTCAATAGATCCAGCTGATACACCGTTTCGTGGACCAATTGATCCATCATCCTTAACAATAAATTTTGGAACCAAAAATAAGCTTATGCCCTTAGTTCCACTGGGGGAGTCAGATGCTCTGGCAATAACTAAGTGGATAATATTTTCAGTTAAATCATGATCTCCTGAAGTAATAAATATTTTTTGCCCGCTTAACTTAAAACTTCCATCTTTTTGTTCTACAGCTTTTGTTTTGAGCAAACCTAGGTCTGTTCCGCATACAGGTTCTGTAAGACACATTGTGCCACTCCATTTACCCTCAACCATTTTTGGTAAATACTTATTTTTAATTTCATCAGTAGCATGATGGTTAATACAATTGTAAGCACCGATACTTAACTCTGAGTAAAGCTTGAAAGATAAACATGTTGAAGATAACATTTCATCAAAAAAGGCACTTACAGTTTTTGGCATTCCTTGACCACCAAATTTTGGATCACATGATAAAGAAGTCCATCCATCCTCTATATACTTCTTATATGCTTCTTTATATCCTGGAGGAGTTCTAACAATACCATTTTCTAATACAGTTGGGTTTTCATCTCCAGACTTTGCTAGTGGTAGTATGATGTTTTGATTTATTTTAGCCGCCTCTTCTAAAATATTTTTTACCAAATCTGGCGTGACCTCCTTATACTTTTCTATCTCATTATAATTTTTATTATTCCTTAAGTTCTCATAAAGAAACATCATATCTTCAACGGGAGCTGTATAAATTGTCATAATTTTTATAAAATAATTGAAATTAACTAATTTTGCAAACAAGCAATAATCGCATCTCCAACGTCTTTTGTTGATACTTCCTTATTACCTTTTGAACATATATCCTTGGTTCTAAGCCCATCATCAAGGATTTTTTGTACTGCAGCGTCTAGCTCCTTTGACTCTTTATCCAAATTTAAAGAATATTTTAACGCCATTGAAAAACTTAATATTGTTGCAATTGGATTAGCGATACCTTTTCCAGCAATATCAGGTGCTGAACCGTGTACTGGCTCATACATTGATCTCATATTTCCATTTTTATCTTTAGCTCCTAAAGATGCTGAAGGTAGTAACCCTAGTGAACCTGTTAACATCGCAGCTTCATCTGACAATATATCTCCAAATAAATTATCTGTTACAATAACATCAAATTGTTTTGGATTTCTTAAGAGTTGCATAGCACAGTTGTCTGCTAACATATGTTCTAATTCTACTTCTTTAAATTCTTTATCATGAATAGCTTGAACTTCCTCTCTCCAAAGCTGACCAGCTTCCATAACATTTGATTTTTCACATGATGTAACTTTATTATTTCTTTTTTTTGCAAGATCAAAGGCTACTCTAGAGACTCTTTCAATTTCGCTGGTTGTATAAGTGTGAGTATTAATACCTTTTCTTTCACCGTTATCTATTGGCTTGATTCCTCTAGGCTCACCAAAATATATTCCCCCGGTAAGTTCTCTGACTATCATTATATCAAGCCCTGAAACTATTTCAGGTTTTAAACTTGAGGCTTCAACTAACTGTTTGAAACAAATTGCTGGTCTTAAATTTGCAAAAAGTTTAAGTTCTTTCCTTAATTTTAATAATGCTCTTTCTGGTTTTTTGGAAAAATCCAAATTATCCCATTTTGGACCTCCCACAGCTCCTAAAATTACAGCTTCACTTTCTAAAGCTTTATAAAAAACTTCATCAGTAATAGGTGTTCCATGTTTATCATATGCAGCACCACCCACTAAGTCTTCGTCAATTTCAAAATCTAAAGACCTATTTTTATTTAACCAGTTAATTATTTTTTTTACTTCGGCAATTACTTCTGATCCAATACCATCACCTGGTAAAAGTAAAATTTTTCTTTTCTTAACCTTAATCATTAAAGATCCATGGTTTTGAAAACTCTAATTTTTTTTCAAATTCATTTATATTTGAAGATTTCTCTAGAGATAAAGCAATGTCATCAAGTCCTTCCAATAAGCATTTTTTTTTGAAAGGCTCAATTTTAAAACTGATCTCATTGTTTCCATAGATAATTTTTTCATCATTTAAATTTATTTCTATTTCTTCTTGTCTTTTTGAATACTCTGATAATTCTTTTATTTTTTCCTCATTTAAAATTATTGGTAATATGCCATTTTTAAAACAATTATTATAAAAGATATCGGCATAACTTGAACTTATCACGCATGTAATTCCAAAGTCTAGAAGAGCCCATGGTGCGTGTTCTCTTGATGAACCACAACCAAAATTATTCCCCGCAATTAATATTTTTGAAACATCAAATGGTTTCTTATTTAAAATAAAATCTTTAATAATATTTCCATCGTTGTCATATCTCATTTCATGAAAAAGGTTTTTTCCCAATCCTGTTCTTTTTATTGTTTTTAGGAATTGTTTTGGGATGATCATATCAGTGTCGATATTGACGATTGGTAAATATGCAGGAATACTTTTGAGGGATACAAATTTTTTCATTAGTTTCGATATTTTCTTACATCATCAAGATTTCCAGCAATTGCAGCAGCAGCTGCCATACCTGGGCTTACTAGATGTGTACGACCACCTCTTCCTTGTCTTCCCTCAAAGTTTCTATTTGAAGTAGATGCGCATCTCTCTTGTGGTTTTAATTTATCAGCATTCATTGCTAAGCACATTGAGCAGCCGGGCTCTCTCCATTCAAATCCAGACTCAATGAATATTTTATCTAAACCTTCCTGTTCTGCTTGTTCTTTTACTAATCCAGATCCTGGAACAACCATGCCATGCACATGTGCAGCCTTTTTTTTATTTTTTAAAATTTGAGCAGCCTCTCGTAAATCTTCTATTCTTCCATTGGTACAACTTCCAATAAAAACTTTATCAATTTTTATATCCTGAACTTTAACATCTGGTTTTAGACCCATATATTTTAAAGATCTATTAATGGAATTTTTTTTATCTTCATTTTTCTCATTATCAGGGTTTGGTATTTTTCCATTTATTGTTACAACATCTTCTGGAGAAGTTCCCCAAGTTACCATTGGAGCAATATCCTCTCCATTTAAATTGATCTCTTTATCAAATTTAGCATCATTATCAGTTTTAAGAGAGTTCCAATACTCTAAAGCTTTATTCCAATTTTCATTTTTTGGGGACATTGGTCTTCCTTTTAAGTAATTAAAAATTTTTTCATCAGGTTGAATAAGACCAGCTCTAGCACCACCCTCGATTGACATATTACAAATCGTCATTCTCTGTTCCACAGATAGGTTTGAAATAACTGAACCAGCATACTCTATTACACATCCAGTACCTCCAGCTGTTCCTATTTTTCCAATTATTTGCAAAATAACATCCTTTGAAGTCACTCCCAGTGAGAGTTTACCATTAACGTTTATTCTAAAATTTTTTGCCTTTTTTGTACCAAAGTTTGAGTAGCCAAAACGTGCTCTACTTCTGAAGTTCCAATACCAAATGCTAGGGCACCAAATGCACCATGAGTAGCCGTGTGGCTGTCGCCACAAACAATTACTGTGCCTGGTTGCGTGAAACCTTGCTCGGGCCCTACTATATGAACAATACCTTGTCTTTTATCGTCCATTCCAAATAATTTGATACCAAATTCTTTACAATTTTTTTCTAATGTTTCTACCTGAATTTTAGAGTCGATATCATCAATTCCTTTAGACCTATCAGTTGTAGGAATATTATGATCAACTACAGCAAGTGTTAATTTTGGTTGTCTCACTTTTCTCTTTGAATTTCTAAGCCCTTCGAATGCTTGTGGGCTTGTTACCTCGTGTATTAAATGTCTATCCACAAATAATAAAGATGTACCATCATCTTGCTGATGAACTAAATGTTCATTCCAAATTTTGTCGTATAAAGTTCTAGGCATTTTAAAAAGGACTATTTTTTATCTTTAAGAGTCTCTTTTTCATTTTTTTTTTCAGAGGTATCTTTTTTTTCAACAGACCCTTTCTCTACTTTCGTTTCCTCTGTTATATTACTTTCTTCAGTTTTAGTTACATTTTGTGCTGTTGGTTGTTCTGTTTTAACATCTACATCAATGCCGATTTTTTTCTTAATTTTTTCTGCAATTCTTGCTGATTTTCCTGTTCTGTCTCTAAGGTAATAAAGTTTTGCCCTTCTTACCTTTCCAGATCTAATTACCTTAATTGAGTCTACAATTGGACTGTAGAGTGCAAATGTTCTTTCCACACCTTCGCCAAAGGAAATTTTCCTTACTGTAAAAGATGAGTTTAAATCTCTATTCTTTTTAGCAATACAAACCCCTTCAAAATATTGAATTCTATCTCTTTTGCCCTCTGTAATTCTAACACCAATTTTCACAATATCGCCTGGAAAAAAATTAGGTAACTTTTTTTCTGCAGCTATTTTTTTGACATTAGCTTGATTAATTTCTTCAATAGTTTTCATTTGCAAGTTTATCAAATTAGTTTTTTTATTATATTTTTGCCATAAATCTGGCCTTCGGTCGCGAGTTATAGCCTCTGATTGAGATAAACGCCAGTCTTTAATTTTCGCATGATCACCTGATAAAAGCACATTTGGCACACTTTTTTCCTCCCAGATTTGAGGTTTTGTGTACTGTGGATACTCCAATAAACCATTTTCAAAGCTTTCTTCGCTAGTAGATTTTTCATTTCCAAGTACTCCAGGTATTAATCTTAATATAGCATCCAAAAAAACATAAGTTGCTGTTTCACCTCCAGAAAGAACAAAATCTCCTAAACTTATCTCATCTATTTTTCTGTTTTCTAACACTCTCTGATCAATACCTTCGAAATGACCGCAAATTATGTTAACTTTATTTTCTAAAGAAAGTTCTTTTGCAATTTTTTGATTAAAAACTTTTCCTTTTGGAGATAAGTAAACAATTTTCTCATCTCCATTAATGTTTTTATCTAACGACTTTGCGAGTACGTCAGGCTTGATTAACATTCCTGAGCCTCCTCCGTAAGGAGTATCATCAACTGTCTTATGTTTATCAATTGCATAATCTCTGATATTTACAGTTCTCAAATCCCAAATTTTTTTTTCAATAGCTTTTCCATAAAGTCCATTTTTAAAAGGTCCAGGAAAGTACTCAGGATATAATGTAAATACTTGAGCTGTAAACATTTTTATTTTTTCTCTTCTGCTTTAGGAGCTTCTTTTGGAGCATCTGCTTTTTTCTCATCTGCTTTAGGAGCTTCTTTTGGAGCATCTGCTTTTTTCTCATCTGTTTTAGGAGCTTCTTTTGGTGACTCCTCTTTTGCCTCTTTTTTTCTTTCTTTTTTTGGTACAGCCTTCATTGGATTATTACCTTTTGCTGGCATAGGAATTAGCTCATGTTCACCAAGTAATCTAGCAACTCTAGTGGTTGGTTGTGCGCCTTGGCTTAACCAATATTTTATTCTATCCGTTTGAAGTCCAATTCTTTCTTTTTTTTCTTTTGGAAGCAAAGGATTAAAAAAACCTAATTTTTCAATAAACCTTCCATCTCTTGGAAATTTACTATCAGCAACAACTATTTTGTAAACTGGTCTTTTTTTTGTCCCTCCCATCGATAATCTAAGTTTTAACATTATTCTCCTTTTTTTTATTTTAGTTGATTAAAAAGTTCAGGCGGAATACCTTTGTCTGCCATTCCTTTCATATTTCCTTTTGACATCTTTCTCATCATTTCAGACATCATTTTAAATTGCTTGAGCAATTTATTGATAGTGGCTATGTCTGTACCAGAGCCATTAGCAATTCTTTTTTTTCTTGATCCATCAATTATTTTTGGATTTTGTCTCTCTCTTTTAGTCATTGATAAAATAACAGCTTCATTTTGAGTTATAACTTTTTCATCTATTCCAGATTGATCCATTTGTGATTTTATTTTTGAAACCCCAGGAAGAAATGACATTATGCCCTCTATGCCACCCATTTTTTTCATCTGTTTTAATTGTGATAAATAATCATCCAAAGAAAACTGGCCTTTCTTTAGATTTTCTTCAGTTTTTTTTAATTTCTCTTCATCAAGATCTTCTGCAGCTTTTTCAACAAGACTTACTATATCCCCCATTCCTAAAATTCTATTTGCAATTCTTTCGGGATAGAAAACTTCAAGATTTTCAATTTTTTCACCAATACCTAAAAATTTTATTGGAACATTTGCTACATATTTCATACTTAATGCAGCTCCACCTCTTCCATCTCCATCAGACCTTGTAAGAACAATTCCTGACAAATTAACTGTATTTTTAAATTCTTTAGCCACATTTGCTGCAACCTGACCAGTAAGCGAATCTGCAACCAAAATTGTCTCTACGGGATTTATAATTTCTTCAATTTGCTTAATTTCACTCATCATTTGTAAATCGATTTGGGTCCTACCCGCAGTATCGAACAATATTACCTCTGATCCATTAAGACTTGCGGCACTCAAAGCTCTTCTACATATGTCAGCTGGTTGTTGTCCCTCAATAATTGGTAAGGTGTTAATATTATGCTGTTCTCCTAAAAGTTTAAGTTGTTCTTGAGCTGCGGGTCTATAAATATCTAGGCTCACAACCATTACTTTCTTTTTTTTATTTTTTTCAATAAACTTTGCAAGTTTTGCTGTTGTTGTGGTCTTTCCGGATCCTTGTAAACCTACCATCATCATAGATACTGGAGGTACAGCATTAAAATTTAAATCAGTATTTTCGCTTCCTAATAAATTTATTAATTCATCATTTACAATTTTCACCACCATTTGTCCTGGCGATGTAGATCTAAGGATTTCTTGTCCTAATGCCTTTGGTTTAATTTTATTTACAAAATCTTTAGCAACCTCTAATGAGACATCTGCCTCTAAGAGTGCCAATCTGATATTTCTTAGCCCTTCATCAACCTGCTTCTCATCTAGAGATGCTGACTTTTTTAAGGAGGAAAATATTTCCTCGAATTTATTAGTTAAATTTTCAAACATAATTTTATCCAGCAGTTATCGCACCAGTGGGCGAACCCTCGCTGACTGGTGTCGATCTCTTTGTTGCCAAAGACACCGCAAATTGTTGTTTTTGCGGAAACTTCGACAAAATATAATAGAGGTTCAAAAAGTCAATAAATAAGTTAAGTATTGAATATATGGAATTTAGAGCTTTTAAAATGGATGGTTTGGGTAACGATTTTATAATTATAGATAATAGAGAAAAAATTATAAATCTTACAAAAGACCAAATTATAAAAATTTGCGATAGAAATTTTATTGGTTGCGATCAGTTAATATTTATTAAAAAAAACCAAAATTCTGATGGTTATCTTGAGTTTTTTAATTCTGATGGTGGAAAAGCAGGTGCATGTGGTAATGGAACAAGGTGTGTCGCTGATTTTATAGCTAAAGAAAAAAATAAAAAAATTGTTAATTTAACTACTTCCTCTGGAAATTTGAAATCTGAGATAATTGGGGAAAATATTGTTTCAACTGAAATGGGACAACCAAAAACAAAATGGAGCGAAATTCCATTATCAAAAGAATTAAATACAATAAATTTAAATATTAAAATTTTTGATAAATTTAAAAAAGAATTTCAAGGCGGTACAGCAGTAAATATCGGAAACCCACATATAGTTTTTTTTGTACCAAACATTGATAACTTCGATATAAAAAAAATAGGTCCTAAAATTGAAAATCATAATTTATTTCCGGAAAAAACAAATGTTACTTTAGCAAAAGTAATTAGTAAAAATTTAATTAAAGTGAATGTATGGGAAAGAGGAGCGGGAAATACAAAAGCTTGTGGAACTGCAGCTTGTGCAACTGCAGTAGCAGGTAAGTTGAATGACTTAACAGATCAAAAAGTAGATATTGAATTTGCTACTGGTAAATTGTTTGTCAAAATTGATGAAAAAAATTCAATTCATATGAAGGGTCCAGTTTCAAAAATAAAAATTATTAATGTCAAATTGTAATGAGCATATTTGAAAAATTTAAAATAGGCTTTAAAAAAAGTGCGGAGAATATTTCCTCGGGTTTTCGAGAAATTCTTATAAAGAAAGAAATTGATGATAACTCACTTAATAAAATAGAGGAATTTTTAATAAGTTCTGATGTAGGAATTGATGCAGCTTCTGAAATAAGAAATATTTTAGCTCAAGAAAAAATTGATCCAAGTTCGGACTTAATTGGAGAAATAAATAAAGTTCTTAAAAGGTATATTGTCTCTACTATGGGTAATTTTGAAAAAAAAGATTTTTTCAAAAATAATAATAATTTAAATGTTATATTAGTGGCTGGTGTCAACGGCTCTGGAAAAACAACTACGATTGGCAAAATCGCTAAAATTTTTAAAGAAAATAATAATAAAGTAGTTTTGTCTGCGTCTGATACATTTAGAGCTGCAGCAATTGAACAATTAGAAAATTGGGCAAATAAAATCGGTGTCGATTTGGTAAAATCAAATCAAGGGTCGGATCCTGCATCTGTTGCATATAAAGCAATGAGTTTTGCTAAAGAAAATAACTTTAACCAATTAATTATTGATACAGCTGGAAGATTACAAAATAAAAAAAATTTAATGGAGGAGTATAAAAAAATTGCAAACGTTGTAAAAAAAATCGACGATAATGCTCCAAATGAAGTTATTTTAGTTTTAGATGCTACTTCAGGACAAAATATACTGAGTCAAGTTGACGAGTTTAACAAAATTATTCCGATCACCGGACTTGTTATGACAAAATTAGATGGAACAGCAAAGGGTGGTATTCTCTTAGCTTTATCTAAAAAATATAAAATTCCAATAATAGGACTTGGTTTAGGTGAAAAAGAGGATGATCTTCAAATATTTGATGTTGAAAAATTTGCTGAAGCTTTTACTCAAATAAATTAGTTTATTAAATTTTTTGATATCAAAGGTTTAAATAAATTACACTCGTGCTTTTTATCAAGAGCAGCATATCCACAATTCTTAGCATATGAAGAAATTATAAAACCTAATTTACCACTCCTATCGTTAGATCTTAATTCTTTTTTTTGAATATCAAATGTAAGATTTTTTGAGATGTTTTTATTTGCACTAACCATCACTAATGTATTATTATCCTCTAAAAGATAATACGCAAAATCCTCTGGAAATACTGGATAATCATAATCCATTAAAAATAATTTAGCTTTATTTGGAAACCACTCATAAGAAATAAGAGGTAGATCCTTTTTTAATTTATGGTCATATAGATAAAGATCTTGGGGATAATCAGTAACATAATTATAATCTTCTCCTCTTGCAAGTATGGCATTTTCTCTTGTTTTAAAATATAGAGTGAATTTTTTGTCATAAGACACCATTTTACCTATATGAAAGTATTTATCTGATTGATCAGAAGAAGCATTGCTACAAATTAAAAGTAAAAGTGTTATTATAAAAATATTTCTCATAAACAAAATTTAATTGTAAACTTTGAAGAGTATTTGTTTAAAATGTGTCTATTTTAGACTTTTAATAAATTTTTGAATTTCGCTGATTAAATTTTGATCGAAATTCATCATATGATCATCATTTTTTATAAAATATTTTGATTTTTGAGTGTTTGATTTTTCAAAGATTTCAACACCCATACTAAAAGGGACTATAGTGTCCTCCTCACCGTGCATCACTAAAAGAGGGGAATTTATTTTTTGAATCTTATTAATAGAGTCGAATTTATCTTTAAGAATAATTTTAACTGGAAAAATTGGATAATATTTTTGTGCAAGTCTTGTCATTGAAGTAAATGGGGATTCTAATATTATCCCTGCGAACTTATGTTTACTCGCTAAATCAACAGCAACTGCTGTGCCAAGAGACTCTCCATATAGAATTATATCTTTATCTTTAACACCATTATTGTTCAGCCAAATTTTAGCGGATTTTGCATCTTCATATAAGCCACTCTCATTTGGTTTTCCCTCATTTCCACTGAAACCTCTATAAGCAATTATTAAGTAATTTATTTCAAGTTTTGAAAGTTCATTTAGTTTGTAAACTCTATTATCGAGTTTTCCAGCATTTCCATGAAAAAAAAGAATAGTTTTATAATCCGAGTTTTTTTCAAAATACCAAGAAACAAGTTTATTTTCTGATTGAATAAATTTTTTTTCTATATTGTGGTTTAGGGATGTTTCGTCTAAGTAATTATTTTCACTTGGATGATAAAGTAATTTTCTTTGATAAAAAAACAAAAAAATTATTACAAAGATATATAAAAATAATAATATTAAAAAAGAATTAATAGCGATGCTTCCTAGCTTCATTAAAAAAATTATTTTTTATCAAAAAAGGCTTCATATAGCATCATAAATATGGCAACTCCCATTAGTAAGTATACTGGTAAAACATCCCAAAAGGTTATCATCATTGATCTTGTTAACGTTGTAGCAAGACCAATTAGAAAAAAAACTGCAAAAGACAAACCTATTAATGTAGTTATTTTATTCATTAAACTCCTTACTTTTTTGTTCAAGCCATCTCGAGGTACTTAAAAATCTTAGATCGTCATATTTATCTCCAACAAGCTGTACGCCTAAGGGTAGATTATTTTCTCCTTGAAGTAAAGGCAGAGAAATTGCTGGCGTATGCATATAAGACCAGACTCTATTAAAATCTGCACTTCCAGTGTCTTTTAGTCCTTTATCTGCTACCCCGGTGCTACACGGGCTTAATACTCCGTGATAATCCTCGAATACCTCTTTATAAGACTCATAACTTCTTTTCATAAAATCAACTGCATCTAAATATTCTTTTGCTGAATATTTCATTCCTCTTGCGATTGCTGATTGCATTTGTTTTGACAGCTTATTTTTAGACTTTTTATAGTAAACTTGAAAGTTATTAGCTAAGTCGGTTTCATGAATAACTCTGTGATATTTATCTATATCCTTAAAATATGATGGCGTATCGAATACTTCAATATTTTTTTTAAAAGTTTTAATAAAGTATTCAAAAGACTCCCTTGATTTTTTATCAATCTTTTTCCAGCTATCAGTTTTATAAAAAATAAATTTTGGCTCAAATAATGGTGCTTTCAAACATTCTTCCAACATAAACTCTGATGAATAATGTATAGTCGCTTCATCGTACTGATCTTTTTTGATTAACACCTTTGCAAGTAAAGCTACATCCTCGACAGTTTTTCCGAAAACACCTATATGATCTAGATTATATGATGTTCTGAGAACACCATTTCTTGATATTAATCCATAACTTGGTTTGTAACCAACTACGCCACAATAAGATGCAGGTCTTATGACAGATCCGCCAGTTTGAGATCCTATAGATAATGGAGCCATATGAGTTGCAATTACAGCAGCTGATCCACTCGAGGATCCACCAGGTGTTCTTGTATAATCATGAGGATTTCTTGTTGCTGGAGGCCCAAGATAGGCAAGTTCTGATGTTGCTGTCTTCCCCATTATTATTGCACCTTCAGATTTTAGTAAGTCAACTATTTCAGCATTTTGCGATTGAGTTCTACCTTTTCTTAAAACAGTGCCACATTCTGTTGGCATATCATAAGTGCCAATTATATCTTTTAAAGCTACAGGAACTCCATGAAGTAACCCCATCGGTTTGCCTGACTTTCTATAAGTATCTGCTTCTTGAGCTTTTTCTAATAATAGTTTTTTATCAAAGAATGCCCAAGCTTTAACATCTTTCTCAAATTTTTTTACTTGAGAAATATAGTGCTCACACAATTGCAAAGATGTCATCTCGGATTTTCTTATCTTTTCAGCTATTTTGGATACTGGTAGTGAAAAGACATTCGTCATTTAAAAATTACTCTGCAAATAATGTATCAGGTAACCACAATGCTATTCCAGGAAAGATATACATTAAAACCATAGCAAGAATTACAATTCCAAGGAAAGGCATAATCCCTCTAAAAATTTCCATTAACTGAACATTTCTGCTTTGAACACCCTTTAAGTAATAAGCTGACATCGCCATAGGGGGAGTTAAGAAGGATGTTTGTAAATTTAATGCAATTAACATTGCAAAGAAATAAGGATTAACTCCAAAAAACTCTACAAGTGGTAAAAAGATTGGCACAAAAATAATTAATATTTCTGTCCATTCAAGTGGCCATCCTAAAAGGAAAATAATAATTTGTGTAATTACTAAAAATTGCCATGGTTTAATATCCATCGACTTAAAAAAGTGTTCAAATACCTCATGTCCTCCGAGATAAGAAAATACTGAAGCAAAAGTCCATGATCCTACAAATAACCACATAATCATAGCGCTAGTTTTTGCAGTCAAAAAAACAGACTCTTTAAAATTTTTCCATTTAAGAGATTTATAAAAATAAGATAGTACTAATGCTCCAAACGCACCAACAGCTGCTGCTTCAGCAGGTGTGGCTAATCCAGCTAAAATAGTTCCTAAAACCAGTATTATTAATGAAAATAATGGAACAAATGAAACTAATACTTCTTTTAAAATTTCAGATCTCGGAGGAATTTCTTCAGCTGCAGGCTTTGGAGCTAAAGAAGGATTAAAGTATGCTCTTATTATAACGTAAAGAATATATAAACCTGCCAACATCAATCCTGGAAATATTGCTGCAGCAAAAAGTCTGAGTGGGGACAACTGAGCGATTACTGCATAAACAATCAACATAATACTTGGAGGAATAAGAATTCCTAAACATCCACCTGAACAAATCACTCCCGAGGCAAATTTTTTGTCATATCCAGCTCTAATCATTGCGGGCCAAGCAAGAAGTCCCATAAGTGTAACGACTGCACCAATTATTCCTGTAGCTGTCGAGAATAATGCACAAGTTACTAATGCAGCTACCGCCATCGACGCTGGAAGTCTGTGCGACGCTAGTCTTATTGCAAAAAATAGTTTTGCTACAATACCAGCTCTCTCTACTAAATATCCCATAAATAAAAATAAGGGGACTGCTGTTAAAACGGTATTATCCATTATTGTATAAGTGTTAGACACAAGCAAAGAAAATATCCGATTGTCAAATAAGTGATCCATTCTAGTTGGATCAAAATAGGCATAATAACCAAAACCAACACCCATTGCTAACAATGTGAATGCAATCGGAAATCCTAATAAAACTGCAAAGAGAAATAAACTCATCATTAAAATTGCAATCTCTGGATTAGTTAATTCAAATAACATCTGCTTGATCGTCCTTTTGCGAAGTTCTCATTAAAACTTTTTCTGTTTCCTCAGCATCTGCGGATGCTCTTTGAGGCCAATGCCCAGTTCTAATACAAATAATTGCTCTGCATACCTCACTGACACCTTGTATGCTTAATAATATTCCAGACAATGGTATTAATGATTTTGCCATATAGATTTGTATTTGCGCTGGACTGTTCCAACTCGTTTCTTTTATTTTCCAGGCTAAAGCTGCATATTCATATCCATAAAAAGCTAAAGCTAAAATTCCAGGAAAGAAAAATATAAAATATAAAATTAAATCGATCCAACCTTGTACTCTTGTTGGAAATAATCTGTAAATTACATCACCTCTTACATGGGCTTCAGTAGATAGGGTGTATGCTCCTGCCATCATAAAAATAGCTCCGTACATTTGTAAACTAAAATCGAAATTCCATAATGTAGGGCTGTTGAATGCATATGCCATAATAACTTCATAGCAAGTTCCTCCCATAAGAATGACTATACACCAAGAAAAAGCTTTCCCCATTGAAGCGCTAAGTGTGTCGGCAAATTTTATGAAAGATTTCATTATCGTACTTTATGTTAAGTTATATTAACAAAGCAAACAAAAAAAAGGGGACCAAATGGTCCCCTTTTTAAATATTTAAGTTAATAATTATATCTTAACTTTACCAATAGGTCCGAACTCATTTTCATAAGCTAATTTGTAATTAGGCTGGTTCATCAGCAAGTACTTCATTACTCTTTTAGCGTATGCTTTTTGAGAATCTACGATTTTCTTAAAGAAAGGATCTTTCTTATTGAAATCACCGATTACTTTATCCCAACCTTTTAATTGTTGAGCTAAAATCTCATCAGACGTTTGGTAAACATTAACTTTATGTTCATTCATTAATTTAGATAAATCAGCTGAATATCTAACTAATGCTTTGAAATAGTTATCTGTGTTTGCAGCATAAGCAGCATTTTTTAATATTGCTTGGTTTGCTGGTGACAGACCGTTAAATGTTTTGTTGTTGATAGGTATTTCAAACATCTCTTGAGATTGGTGGAAACTTCCTAAGTGATAATGCTTAGAAACGTCTTGCATACCAAACTGAGAGTCTGAAGTTGGGTTGTTAAACTCAGCAGCTTCAATCAAACCAGTTTTCATAGCTGGTTGAATTTCACCACCTGGTAACTGTCTAACGACCATTCCCATTGCAGTAAGAACGTTAGTCGCAAGACCAACTGTTCTATACTTCATACCTTTAACATCAGATACTTTTGTTACATTTTTCTTAAACCACCCAAACGGTTGTGCTGGCATAGGCATATGAAAAACACCTGTATAGTCGAAACCTACTTTTTTAATAGTCTCTTCATAAAGTGCTCTTCCTCCACCATACTCCATCCATCCCATTACTTCTTGAGATGACATTCCGTACGAAGGTCCAGTTCCGAATAGTGAAGCGGCAGGATTCTTACCATACCAGTAAGCTGTTACCCAGTGACCCATATCTACAGCTCCTGAACTTACAGCTTGTCCAATTTCACTAGTCTTAACAACTGCTCCAACAGGTTGAAGATCAATTTTTAATGATCCACCTGACATGTCGCTAACCATTTTGCAATAGTCTCCTGCCATTTCAAAAAATATGTTAGCACCACTTGGCCATGCAGCTTGCATTTTTAGAGTCTGTGCAGCACCTAAATTTACATACGGCATTGCGACAGCTGCTGCACCCGCTGCGGCTGCAGTTTTAAAGAACTTACGTCTTGAAGGAATTTTTCCCTTCAATGATTTTTTTTCTTTAACCATTGTTTTTCTCCTCTTAGTTAATTAACTTAAAATAATTAAAACATATTAGGAGTTGTGAGTCCCTTGTTAAATGGTCCTCAAATAAGTTTTTTTCAACTTGAAGTGGTAATTACTTTAAAATACTTCTAATTTACTTTGTTTTTGCAATTACCCGTTTTGAAATATTCTTCAATATTATCTATCGCTAAATTAGCCATTGCTGTTCTTGTTTCTTTTGTAGCGCTCCCTAAGTGAGGAAGGATAAAGGCACTTTTATGCTTGAGATAACCTGGATTTAAATTTGGTTCACCTTTATAAACATCTAGACCAACTGCATAAACCTTTCTTCTATTCAGAGCATCTATTAACGCTTCATCGTCAACAATATCTCCCCTTGCAACGTTTGTAACAACTGCACCCTTTGGCAAAAATTCCAAAGTTTCTTTATTTATAAGATTTATGGTTTCTTTTGATGCAGGGCAACAAACTGATAAAACATCAGATACGGACAATAAACTTTTTAAATTATTATGATATGTCGCTCCTTGAGCCTTGTCTTCACTTAGTTTTGACCGATTGTGATAATGAATAATCATACCCAATGATTTTGCAACTTTAGCAATTTTTTGTCCAATTCTACCCATGCCAAGTATTCCTAATCTTGTTCCTGTCAATTGTTTACCTATCAAATAATCCGCCGACCATTTCCAGTCTGATGCTCTTGCACCATCTATCCCTTCTGAAGCACGTCTACATGCACCCAAAATTAGTAGTATACCTATTTCAGCAGTTGCATCAGTAAGAACTTCAGGTGTATTAGTTACTGCAATATTCTTTTTTTTTGCAGCTTCTAAATCAATATTTCCAAAACCGACAGCAAAATTAGATAAAATTTTTACTGAGTCTGGTAATTTTTGAATTGTTTCTTCATCCAATTTATCTGTTAATGCCGAAAGAATACCATCGCATCCTTGGCTTAATTCAATTAATTTACTTTGAGAGTAAAGTTCATCGTTGTTGTTAAGTCTAACATCATATAGCTCTTTTAATCTATCTTCATTTGATTGAAGTAATTTTCTTGTAACTAAAATTTTTTTCATATTTTTCCTTTTAATTTAGGTCAAAAATTTTTCCCGGATTCATTATATTATTAGGATCCATTGTTCTTTTAATTGATTTCATAACTGGAAGGTTATCTGGATGTTCTTTTAATAGATAGCTTTTTTTATGCAAACCTATACCGTGCTCGCCTGTAATTGTGCCCTCAAGCTCAAGTGATTTATCAATTAAAATATCATTAAAATATTTTATTTTCTTGTATGCATCTTGTTCTTTAGGGTTGTAAGGCATCATAATATGAAAATTTCCATCTCCTAAATGACCAACCATTGGGGCCCTTAAGCCGAGTTTTCTTACCTCTTTTTCAGCGAAATTTACGCATTCTGTGATTTTTGAAATTGGGACACAAACATCTGTAGTGTAAACTCTTCCATCATTTATTAAAGCTTTTACAGAGTACCAAGCATCCCATCTGGCTCTCCACATTTTCTTTCTTTTTTCAATGGTGTCAGCCCATTTAAATTTACTTCCATTATTATTTTTTGAAATTTCCTCAACTAAACCTATAGCCTCTTTATTTGATGTTTCTGACCCGTGAAATTCAAAAAATAAGGTTGGCAACGCACTTACATCTTCAAGTTTAGAGTAGTTTATACTTATTTCCATTTGATCTTTATTAAGCATTTCAACTCTAGCAATAGGAATTCCATATTGTATTGTTTCCTGAGCAGTTTTAACTGCATCTTCAAGTGTTGGAAAATGACAAACTGCACTCATAATGCTTTCGGGTATAGGTGATAATCTCAATTGGACTTCGGTTATAATTCCAAGCGTACCTTCAGATCCAATAAATAAATTTGTTAAATTATATCCTGCAGAAGTTTTTTTAGCTCTTCCTCCAGTATTAATTATATCACCATTTGGCAATACAACAGTTAATCCCGTTATTACTGATTTCATTGTTCCGTATTTAACTGCCATTGTTCCAGATGCTGATGTAGAGGCCATACCTCCTAAAGATGCATTTGCTCCTGGATCAATCGGAAAAAAAACACCATCCTCTCTTAAATATTCATTGAGGTCTTCTCTTGTGACGTTTGCTTGCACACGACAATCAAAATCAGATGCATTAACACTTAAAACCTTATTCATTTTTTCCAGAGAAATTGTAATTCCATCTTTATTCCCAACAACATGTCCTTCTAATGAAGTTCCTGTTCCAAATGGAACTACAGGTGTGTGATGCTTATTACACAGTTTTAAAATTTTAGAAACTTCCTCATTATTCTCAGGAAAAACTACTGCTTGTGAAAGAACTGGATCGAAAGTATCTTCACCTCTTGCAAAGTTTAATCTGGTTGATTCTGATAATGAAATTCTATCTTTCAAAAGCAAAGTTAAATCATTTTTAAGTGATGTATTTTCCATTTACTAAAGATAGTATACCAAGCAATTGGTAAAATTAAAACTTACCCTAGCATTTTTTTAATATTATCTAGAGCTTGCGAAATATTATCTCTAGATGCTGCAAAACTAAATCTTACGTAATCATTACAACTTTTACCAAAAGCAGTTCCTGGAACAATTGCAACACCTGCTTCGTGCATGGCTTTCTTACAAAATTCTGCTCCATTCATTCCAGTTCCAATCACTTTTGGAAATGCATAAAAGGCGCCACCTGGCAAACTACACTCAACACCAGGTAAACTATTTAGTCCTTCATAAATTAGTTTTCTTCTTGCTGTAAATTTTTCCATCATTTCATGAATTGAGTCATCAGGGCCATCTAGAGCGGCTATGCCAGCAAACTGAGCTGCTGCGTTTACACATGAAACACTATTAATTAATAATTTGTTTACATGTTCAACTAAATGTTCTGGCCAAAAACTCCAACCCAATCTCCATCCTGTCATTGAATAAGCTTTACTCCAGCCCTCAAGAACTATTAATCTATCTCTTAACTCAGGGTAATTAAAAAAGGATGGCATTTCTTTACCATCAAAAATTTGCCTGCTATAAATCTCATCACTTAGTATTGTTACATGAGGATATTTTTTTAAACCCTCTGCGATTTTATCTATCTCTGATCTCTCAACAAAGCTTCCAGTTGGATTATTTGGGTTTATTAAAATTAATAATCTTGTTTTGTCAGTTATTAAAGAAAGAATTTTATCTGCGCTAAATTTTAAATCTTTATCTTCAGTCAAATCGTATGGCACTGAGGTTGATCCCGTATAGTTTATCATTGACTCATATATAGGAAATGCTGGAGTAGGATGAATTATTTCTGCACCTGGCTCACCAAAACATTGAATTGCATAGCTCATAGTAGGTTTTCCACCTGGCATTATTAAAACTCTCTCAAAACTTATGTCGACGTTGTATCTCTTTTTAACCCATCTTGCTACCGCTTGCCTACACTCTGGTATTCCGTTTGACATTACATAACCATGGTGACCATCGTCTAAAGCTTTTTTAGCTGCATCTACCACATGTTTTGGTGTTTTGAAATCTGGCTGACCTAAACCTAAGTGAATCATTGGTTTACCTTGAGCCTCTAGTTTTTTGGCTTCTGCAAGAACACTAAATGCGCTTTCAGTTCCGAGTCTATCTAAGCTTTTTGCAAGTTTCATTTTATCTCCAATTTTTATTTTCTATAAATTAACTTTGAGCTATTTAATTCTCCTAAATTTTTACAACCCATTAACACCATGTTCCTATGTATCTCATCATGCATATTTTGTAATAAATGTTCAACGCCTTGTTGACCGCCTGCGGCCAAAGAGAACAGAAACATTTTTCCGAAACTACACGCTTTTGCGCCCGCTGCCAAGGCTTTTAATACATGCGTTCCTCTCCTAACTCCACCGTCTAGAATTATTTCAAGTTTATCTCCTACAGCATCTGAAATTGCTTTTATCTGATCAAAAGGTGATCTCGAACCATCTAATTGCCTGCCGCCATGATTTGATACCATTATAGCGGTACATCCAATATCAATTGCTCTTTTAGCATCATCTACTGACATAACGCCTTTTAACGCAAAAGGTTTTCCCCATTTTTTTACACAATATTCTGCATCCTTCCAATTCATAGCTGGATCATATTGTTCGTTAATATATTCGATTACAGACTTTGCAATGTTAGTACCTTTATCTGTCTTTTTTGAAACGTTTGCTAATTCAAATCTTTTTCCAGTTAAATAATTGAAAACCCATGCTGGACGCATAGCAAAACTTAATAAACTATTCATTGTAAGCTTGGGTGGAGTTGTAAATCCAGTTCGATGGTCTTTTTCTCTATTACCTGCAACTAAAGTATCAACTGTTAAACACATTCCATCAAAGTTTGATCTTTTACATCTCTCAATTAAATCATCCGTAATTGATTTGTCTTTATGAACATATAATTGAAAAAGTTTTGGTCCACTTGAAATATTTGATATTTCCTCAATCGTATTATTTGCCATAGATGACATGCTATAAAAAGTTCCAAACTTCGCAGCAGCTTTAGCAGAAGCTTTATCACCCTCTGGATGATATAATCTCTGCATTGCACTAGGTGATAAAAATATTGGCATATCAATTTTCCTTCCAAATACGCTAGTGGATAAATCAGGTTTACCTACACTTGCAAGAATATTCGGCACAAGGTCACAATCGTCAAAGGATAAAGTGTTTCTTCTAAGTGTTGTCTCATCGTCTGATCCCCCGTCAATATAATGAAAAATGGGTGATGGGAGTTTTTTTTTTGCTAATTTCCTAAAATCATTAAAATTATAACAATCTGCGATCTTCATTTTGAAAAATTGTTAGAATTTCTTTAAGAAGTTAAACATGTAACTATTAGCACCTGGGTTCTTATCCCCTATGCTTGCATTAGATAAATGATTGTATGAAAATCCCATCTCAGTTTTTTTGGATAGATCTAATGAAAGTTGTAATTCACTCTTAAATTCAATCATATGCCCTAAATCTTTTCCATCACCTTGGCCGTAAAGACCTGGGGTAAAACTTGGTGTAAGATTTATTTTACCTAAATTATAATCTGCTTGAATCCCTGTATATAAATATGTGGCATTATCAGATGTCATCATAAAACCGGTAACTGGTGATAATGTTCCTAGAAAACTGTCTCTATATAAATCTTCATTCTGATGCTGAATACCAAAAAGTGCAGACTTTTTACCATGATCACTAAAATCAAACATGCCAGTGTAGAAATTATATTTATGTGGATCTAATTTCTTTTTTATTGCCTCATCACTTTTCGATGGTAAAAAAGAAAAGGCAAATATAGTCATTACAATTAATAATGTTTTAAACTTCATATTAAATTTATACTATATTTATATCGTATTGTTACTTCTTGAAAACACCTAATTTTCTTATGATTATAGCCCCTCCTATAACAAAAAGTATAATTGGTAAGCTCCATAATAGATAAGTTCCTTTATTTATTTCTGGATTATACAAAACCCATTCTCCATAATTTTTCTTCATAAATTGGTAAATATCTTTTTCTGACATTCCTGTTTCTAAGTTTTTTCTTACTACTATTTTCATACTCTCAGCAAAATCGGACTGAGAGTCATAGATAGATTGACCTTGACATATTAGACAACGAAGATTTTTAAAAATTTTATTCTCTAATTCAGAAGGTTTGTCTACCGCTAATAAATAATTATTACTTAAAAAGATAAAAAAAGTTATAAAAAAAATTAGTTTTTTCATTTTATTAGTTCTAAAATTTCATTAAAATTTTCATTATTTATAGGTCCAATAATTTTTTTAATTATTTTCTTTTCTTTATTTACAATAAAAGTTTCGGGAACACCGTATGCTCCCAACTCAATTGATGTTACACCATTTTTATCTGATAAAATTTTTGAGTATGGGTTGCCAAGCTCATTTAGAAAAGACTGAGCGTTACTATTATTATCTTTGTAATTAATACCTAACAAATTAAAATTTTTATTCTTAAGTGCCATTAGAAATGAATGCTCAGCTCTACAAGGAATACACCACGATGCCCATATATTAATAATATAATAACTATTTTTTTTTAAAAGATTATCAGAGATAACCTTTTCTCCCGAAAAAAAATCATTACCTGCAAAATTCGGTAGCTCAATTTGTTTATCAAGTTTTGGTGTATATATATTAGGTTTCTGCAAACCTAGATAAAATACTGCAAAACAAAAGGCAAATAAAACAAAACTGATAGTAACAAATATTTTATTTTTCATTCCTTAGAAAATTAATACACCCACCAATGATTATAAGAATTGTAGAAATCCATATCCAAACCATTAATGGCTTTTCTTGGTAGCGGACATTGAAATATGTTTTATCTTTAACAGGATTTATAACTAAAAATCTATCTTTAAAAATACTTGTTTTAATAAAGGCTTCACTAGTGATTACCTCTGGTTGATTATATATCCTTACTTCAGGCATAAACTTAGTATCGATTTTTTTTTTATCCTTAATAATAAAAACTCCAACAATTTTTTCAAAATTTGGACCTGAGCTTGTCTCTATTTTTTTAAAAATAATTTGATTATTTTCAAAACTTAATCCTTCACCAACTTTCAGATTTGCTATGATTTCCTTTGAAAAAATTGCATTTAAAATAATACTTAATATAAGAAGACTGAATCCTAAGTGTGAGACAGTTTGTGAAAAATTTTTATAACCTTTTTTTAAAAAATCTTTTACAGTTGTAAAAAATAAGTAAAAGTTAGCTGCAAGTAATAATAAAGTAAGAAGCTTTACTTTGCCTATTATTTTCAAAATAAAGAAACTTAAAAATAAGTTTATAATAAAAAATGTCAGTAAAATTATTTTTTTTTCAATTTTTTTACTACTCAACCATCCTAGATTAGGGCCAAGTGACATAAAAATTAAAAAGGGGATTAAAAAAGGAATAATAAGCTTATTAAAAAATGGCGGTCCTACTGAAATTCTTTGGTTTGATATTACTTCTAGAAAAATTGGATAAATTGTACCTATTAAGATTACTGACAAAAAATACATCAAAAACCAATTATTTATTAAAATATGACTTTCTTTTGTGATTAACCCAAAACTTTTATTGGAGAAATTTAATTTATCTTCATAAAAAAAATAAAGTATTAAAGATAGAAATATTATAAAAAATAAAAAAATTAAAATATATAAACCTCTTTCAGGATCATTTGCAAAAGTGTGAACTGAATTTAGAATTCCAGATCTTACCAAAAAAGTTCCACAAACGCTTAAAGTAAAAGTAGATATACATAAAATTATTGACCAGGATCCTAAAGATGATCTTTTCTCTAAAACTAAAATACAATGCAGAAGAGCAGTTAAACTTATCCATGGCATTAAAGATATATTTTCGACCGGATCCCAAAACCAAAAGCCACCCCAACCCAGTTCATAGTAAGCCCAAATTGAACCTAATAAAATACCTCCAGTTAGAAAGATCCATGAGCAAAGTATCCAATTTTTAATGTGAGATGCCCATTTGCTGTTAACATTTCCCATTACTAAAGAGGATAGAGCTGAAGAAAAAATAATGGATGTAGAAACATAACCTAAATAAAGAATTGGTGGATGAATAGCTAATAATGGATCTTGTAAAATAGGATTTAGTCCTAATCCCTCTTTTGGAGAGGGGAATATTTCATTGAATGGATTTGATGTAAAAATTAAAAAAGCTGTAAAACCAAAGATTATGATTTGTTGAAATATAACAGTTAGTAACCTTTCCTTAGTTGATCTATTATATGATTTGGAGAAATATAAAAAGTTAATTAAGGTTAATATTAATAACCAAAGCAATAAACTTCCCTCATGGTTTCCCCATAGACCACTTACTTTATAAAAAAATGGTTTTGTTGTGTGTGAATTATAATAGACAGTAATATTACTAAATTCTGAATTTATAAAAAGAATAAGTAAACAAATAAAACTTACAAGAATAAAAAAAAATTGAAAAAAAATTAATTTTTTAAGATCTATTTTAATTAACTCATTAAGATTTTTTAATCTAAAAATTGTTCTAAAAAAAATTGCAAAAGATAGGAAAAGCGAGATAATTACAGAATAATTTCCAATAAAATTAAAAGTCAATTTATTTATCTCCCTTTTGGTTACTTAATTCTGGAGGCATATAGTTTTCATCATGCTTAGCTAAAATTTTTTCTGCTTTAAAATAATTTTTATCTCTCAAAAACCCTTCCGCAACCACTCCTTTATTTTCTTGAAACAAATTTGGTACAAGACCCGAGTAAGTTACATTAATCTCATTTTTAAAATCGGTAATTACAAATATGATCTTATCATTATTAACTTTTATAGAATTTTTTTTAACCATTCCACCAATCCGGATTTTTTCTTTTTTTAATTCACTAAGAGCTTTTATCTCTGTGGGCGATAAAAAATAAACAACATTTTCTTTTAACGATACCAAAACTAAATAAATTGTTAATCCAAGAGATAAAATTAGAACTATTAAGAATGTAAGTCTTAACTTAACTTTTTTACCATACATTTGTTAAAGTTAAATTTTTGAAAAAATACTTGCTGATAATATTTCTTTGTTAATTTTTTGTTTATTGGCTACGGAAACTTTATCTAAGTTAAGTTTACCAAATTTTTCAGCAAATTTTTGTTGCTCTTTTTTTAGCTGATATCTAGCAATCAAGTATAGTCCTAAAAAATTTATCATTGTAAAAATGAATGCAGAAAAAACATAAACACCATATCCATTCATGCTTAAAAAATTTATCATAGTCTATCTAAACCTTTATTTTTTATTTTTATCAGTTCTGTATTATATTTCATTAAAAAAATCAGCAAAGAAAATAGGGCAAATGCCGCAGTCATTATTATCAAGGGCACCAACATCGTTTCATGAATTTTTGAGTCAGATAATATTTTTATGGAGGAAGGTTGGTGAAGTGTACTCCACCAATCAACAGAGAATTTTATAATTGGTATGTTAAAAGCTCCAATGATAGTTATTAAAGACGTAATTTTTACAACGCTATCTTTATCTTCAAAAATTCTCCAAGCTAATAGGTACATCAAATAAAATAGACATAAAATTAACATAGTTGTAATTCTAGCGTCCCAAGCCCACCAAGTTCCCCACGTAGGTTTACCCCAAATCGATCCTGTTACTAACGCAATTAAAGTAAAAACAAATCCTGATGGCGCCAGACTTTTATTAATTATTACTAAATTTTTATTTTTAAAAATAAAAACTAAAATAGATAAAAAAGCCATAGAAGAAAAAATTCCTAAAGATATCCATGCAGATGGAACGTGTACATACATTATTCTAACCGAGTCACCTTGCAAATAATCCTCGGGAGAAATAATTAAAGCTTCAATTAATCCTAACGATAAAACTGCCAAAAAAAATACTAAAATTAAATTATGGTACTTATTAATAAATGAAAAAATTTTGCTTTGATTAAAAAAATTCATTCTAAATTATATACAAATTTTTAAGAGATTGAATGAGCTAAAAGGTCAATACTGACCAAGAATGAGAGGGAGATAATTTATAAGGGAAACAATATCATTCTCGGTCAGTAATAATTAATTAACAAACCTATATGACAAAGTTTTGAACTAATTGTGTTTAAATAATGTATTTAGTTAATTTGAAGGCTTAAAATAGCTAGATCCCTTTTTGCCTGAGAAAATTTCGTTAATTAAAGGATGTTTAATTGGCTCTTCTGAGTCGTCGACTAATAGATTTTGCTCTGAGACGTAGGCTTCATAGGTAACATCATCATTCTCAGCAAGAAGATGATAAAAGGGTTGGTCTTTTCTTGGTCTCACATTCTTGGGAATAGATTGATACCATTCCTCGGAATTACTGAATTTGAAATCAACATCATATATTACACCTCTAAAATCGAAGTGTTTATGTTTAACTATGTCACCAATTGAAAACTTTGCTTTTTGAATGCTCATTAGGGTTATTATATGTGTATTTAAATTTAAAAATCAATAAAAAAATATTAAAGTTTTTTGAAATCTGTTAATATCTTTTTGTGAATAAATCATTTTTCAAATTTGTCACAGACTTCGGTCCGCTTTTAATATTTTTCTCTTTTTATTACAAAAATGATAAAAGTTTAGAAATAGCAATACCTCCTTTCATAATTGCCACACTAATCGCTTTAATTTTTGTTTGGATAAAAGAGAAAAAAATTCCAATGGTTCCTCTTATTGGAGGAATTTTGATAACTTTTTTTTGGCGGTTTGACAATTTATTTTAAAAATCCAATTTTTATTTATATCAAGCCTACAATAATCAATGTATTATTTGGGCTAGCTTTAATGTTTGGGAAGTTTTTTACCAAAGAACCACTGCTAAAAAAAATGCTGGATGGTGCCATTAAAATTACAGATGAAGGTTGGAGGATATTAAACCAGAGATGGGTATATTTCTTTTTTGCTCTTGCAATAATGAATGAAATAGTTTGGAGAACACAAACAGAGGAATTTTGGGTAAATTTTAAAGTTTGGGGGATGTTACCTATAACATTTATATTCACTGCTTTTCAATTTAATGTAATTAATAAGTACAAACTTGATGAATAAAATCCTCAAACTTGTAGTAGATAACACCACGAATGAAAAAGATAAAAAACATTTTTTTGAAAAAAATGAATTAAAAATAATACTAGACCTATATGCAAAAATGGTTTCTCAAGGCTCTTGGAAAGACTATGGTCTATCTATATCAAGTAAACAAGTTGGATTTAGTGTTTTTAAAAATTCTGCAGAAAATGCAATGTATAAAATTTGCAAAAATTTTAAACCTTCAAATAAAAATTTGAAATATTTAATAACAGATTCAAAGGGTAAGATTTATAAAAACTCTAATAGTTTAGAGGTATTATTAAAAAGTACAAATTGGAAAAAATTATAGAGATCGAGTTATCTTCTTTGTCCGAAAAGTCTTAGAAGCATTATGAACAAGTTGATAAAATCTAAATAAAGGGTAAGTGCACCCATTACTGCTTTTTTACCGATAACTTCACCTGAATCTGATGCCGCGTACATATTTTTGATTTTTTGAGTATCGTATGCAGTTAAACCAACAAAGATTAATACTCCTAATATAGAGATAACAAAATACATCATCGCAGATTTTAAAAATATATTTACAAGTGATGCAATGATTATTCCAATTAGACCCATCATTAGAAAAGATCCAAATTTTGTTAAATCTCTTTTAGTAGTATATCCATAAATACTCATAGCACCAAAAGTAGCTGATGTGATGAAAAAAACTCTAGCAACACTTACACCAGTATAAACTAGAAGGATCCAAGACAATGATAATCCCATTAAAGCCGCAAAAATCCAAAATACTGTTTGTGCTTTAGCAGCACTCATTTTGTTTATTCCAAAGCTCATGTAAAACACCACCCCTAGCGGAGCTAACATCACTATCCATTTTAAACCTGAAAAGAAAAGTGCATTACCTATTGAGGTAAAACCTACGATGGCACCTTGAGAGTCTGTTACTACTGACATCTTAAATGATAATAACGCAATAATTCCAGTTAGAAGGACACCAGTTGCCATATAGTTATAGATCTTTAGCATGTAAGATCTTAGACCTTCGTCCCATACTACGGTTTTTTTGGCAGCTGTTGCCTGAAAGATATTTTGTCTATTAAAATCCATATAATATATATAATAATATTTTTTTATATTTTCAAGTAATCAAAAAAAGCAAAATTTTAATGAATTATAAGAAATTGGGTAACACTGACTTAAAAGTGAGTACAATTTGTCTCGGTACCATGACCTGGGGTGAACAAAACACAGAACAAGAGGGTTTTGATCAAATGGATTTTGCTTTAGATCAAGGTGTAAATTTTTGGGATACAGCAGAAATTTACTCAATTCCACCAAAAGCAGAAACTTTCGGTCACACAGAAATTATAATTGGTAACTGGTTTAAAAAAACAAAAAAAAGAGAAAAAGTCATCCTTGCAACAAAAGTTGCGGGTCCAATGAGATCATATGTAAGAGGAGGTGGCAATCAATTTGGAATTAAAAATATGACAAAGGCAATTGACGGAAGTTTAAAAAGATTACAAACAGATTATATAGATTTATATCAATTGCATTGGCCTGAAAGAAATACCAATATGTTTGGAAGACTGGGTTATGAACATAATGACAACGGTGAATGGAATAAATTTGAAGATGTTTTAGAAAACTTACAAAAATTCATTCAAGCAGGTAAGATTAGATACGTAGGATTATCAAATGAAACACCGTGGGGAGCTTCTAAATTTTTACAAATTTCTAAAGAAAAAAAATTACCAAGGATGATGTCAGTTCAAAATCCATATAATTTACTTAACAGAAGTTATGAGATAGGTTTAGCGGAAATATCTGTGAGAGAACAAATGGGCCTCTTAGCTTATTCACCTCTTGCAATTGGTTTCTTGACTGGGAAATATAGAAATAAAGAAAGACCAGAAAAATCAAGACTTGCGGTAGATGGAGATTTTTGGACGAGATATAATAAGCCAAATACTGAAAAAGCTGTTGATGCTTATTATGAAATAGCTAAAAAATTTGACTTAGATATGGCCCAGATGTCTTTAAAATTCTGTGAAATTCAACCCTTCGTCACTAGTGTAATAATTGGCGCTACAAGAATGGATCAGTTGAAAACAGATATAGAAAGTGTAAATGTAAATTTGACAAAAGAAATTTTAAAAGAAATTAATGAAGTGCAAAGTATATATCCAAATCCATGTCCATAATTAAAAAAATATTATTACTATCTGTTTTAATGACATTAAGTCTTGCTGCATCAGCTGAGGAAATAAAAAAAATAGGTAAATTTAAAGATTGGGAAGCTATGGTTTTAGTAAGAGATAGTGGCATTACTTGTTTTGCTCAATCAAAACCGGTTCTTCAAGCTCCAAAAACAAACAAAAGGGATGCAAGACTATTTGTTAGTTTTAGACCCAATGAAAAAATTAAAGATGAGATAAGTATTACTTCAGGTTATGAGTTTAATAAAAAAAATTCTATTACTGCTAAGTCTGGAAAGTACAAATATAATTTTGATATTTCGCAACAAGGCTTTGCCTGGATTGCAGATGCTAAAATTGAAAAAAAAATGATTAAAACTATGAAAAGAGGATCAAGAATTATGATATCAGGACATAATTCATCTGGTTCGCAAACTATTGATCATTATTCACTTCTAGGTTTCACAAAAGCTTATAACGAGGCAAAAAAAAGCTGTAGTTAAAATAATGAGTAAAAAAAAAATTGTTCTCGCTTATTCAGGCGGTTTAGACACTTCCATAATACTTAAATGGCTCCAAGAAAACTATAATGCTGAAGTAATTGCTTATACCGCAGATATTGGCCAAGAACTCAATAAAAAGATAATAATTAAAAATGCAAAAAAACTAGGTGTAAAAAAAATAATCATCAATAACCTTAAAAATATTTTTGTAAAAGATTACGTATTTCCAATGATCAGAGGTCACGCCATTTATGAAGGTGTTTATCTATTAGGTACATCAATTGCTAGACCTTTAATTGCAAAAGACCAAATTCAAGTTGCAAAAAAAAATAAAGCTTTTGCAGTTTCCCATGGGTCAACAGGCAAAGGAAATGATCAAGTAAGATTTGAATTGGGTTATCATTATTTTGGTCCAAAAATAAAAGTTATAGCTCCTTGGAGAATTTGGAAATTAAAATCAAGAACAGATTTAATCAATTATGCAAGAAAGAATAATATTCCAATTCCAAAAGACAAAAAAGGTGCGCCACCCTTTTCAGTTGATGATAACTTATTTCATACATCGACTGAGGGTAAAGTTTTAGAAAATCCAAAAAATTCAGCTCCAGAGTTTATTTTTCAAAGGACAATTTCACCTGAAAAAGCACCTAATAAACCTACTTATTTATCAATTGGATTTAAAAATGGTGATCCAACAAGTGTAAATGGAAAGAAGCTAACTCCAGAAAAAATTTTAGAAAAATTAAATCAGCTAGGTGGAAAAAATGGAGTTGGAAGAGTTGATTTAGTTGAAAATAGATTCATTGGAATAAAATCTAGAGGAGTTTATGAAACACCAGGAGGGACATTGCTTTTAATTGCCCATAGAGCAATAGAGTCTGTAACACTAGATAAAGATACTATGCATAAAAAAGACTCCATTATGCCAAGATATGCTGAATTAATTTACAATGGTTATTGGTTTTCTAGAGAAAGATTAAAATTACAAAAAATTGTGGATCAAAAAAGAAAGGAGGTTAATGGAACTGTAAAACTTAAGCTATATAAAGGTAATGTTACAATTCAATCAAGAATGACTAAAAGTAGTGCTTACTCAATGAAGAAAGTCTCTTTTGAAGAAAATAAATCTTTTAATAAATCTAATGTTGAAAGGTTTATTAATTTCCACAAAAAAAAATTAAAATAATAAATATGAAGTTTGATGCCTCAAGAGCGAAAGCTATAGAAAAATTAAATAATTTTGTTGAAAATAATCTTTCTGATTATTCGAAGCTAAGAAACTTTGATTTTGGCCCTGATAAACGAAATAATGTTTCTTGCTTATCGCCTTATATAACCCATGGTGTAATTAATGAAGTTGAAATAATAAAAAAATCACTGGAAAAGTATTCTTTTTCAAAAAACGAAAAGTTCATACAGGAAGTGCTCTGGAGAACATATTGGAAAGGTTGGCTAGAATTAAGACCAAATGTTTGGAACGACTATTTAATTGATCTTAAAAATATTCGAGAAAAATATAAAAACAACACAAATTATCAAAATGCAATAAATGGTAAAACTAATATTGATTGCTTTAATGAATGGGTGAATGAATTGAAAGAAAATAACTACTTACATAATCATACAAGAATGTGGTTTGCGAGTATTTGGATTTTTACACTTGATTTACCTTGGCAACTTGGTGCAGAATTTTTTATGCATCATCTATATGATGGAGATGCAGCATCAAATACTCTTGGATGGAGATGGGTTGCAGGAGTTCAAACACAAGGAAAACATTATCTTGCAAGTGAATGGAATATAAAAAAATTTACCAACAATAGATTTAATAATATCAAGTTAAATGAGAGCGCTCCTCCAAAAATTTCAGAAAAAACTTACTCAATAATAAAACAAAATTTTATTAATTTTGAAAATATTGAAGAAAGTAGTTTATTAATTTTTGATAATAATCTTTCTTTTGAATTCACTGATTTTAAAAATAAAAAGTTCAAAAAAATTTATTTAATATCTAATATAAATAGATCAATCAAACTTAGTGAGAAAGTAATGAAATTTAAATCTCTTTTAATTAATGATCAGGAACATAGATTGAAAGAGCAATCAATTAATTGCGAAATTATTAATATAAATGAAATTAAAAACATCGATGAAAAAATTATTGGATTATATCCAAATGTTGGCGAAAACTTAGATTATCTCGATGCAAATAACTTAAATTTGAATTTTCTATACAGAAAACTTGACCAACATTCTTGGCAATATTGTAATAAAGGATTTTTTAATTTTAAAAATTACATTCCTAAAATTATTGCAACTTTTAGCTAACTTTTAGATATTTATCTTGCTAGATTTATAAAAATATCACCCATGCCAGCATCAAGCTGCTCTAAAGGTGTGTTATTTCTTAATTCACAATATTTTCCAGTAACTTGGTGACTTTTAACTAAATCAATGTCACTATTTTTGCAACTTCTTCCATTGTGCAATAATCCTATCACTATTCTATTGTTAAGATTATAAACCTGTTTGCTATTGATATTTTTTCCTTCACAAAAATAATCCTTATTTACTCTATTTGGAAAATCACTTTTATTACAAGGATTTTTGATTGTTATAACGTAGAATTCTTGTAAACCATCTGTGAATTCATACCTCATCCTTTGAACTTCTGAATACTTCATTACATCGCACGAACATGGCACACAGCATCTATAATAATTTCCGCAAATTTTATTATTTGTTTTACTCTCTTTAACAAACAAAAACTCAGAGTCACTTCCTGGATCAATTAATGACCCAGAAACAGCACAATATAACTTATTAAATTCAATGAAATCTTTGTAAGTGAGTTTTTTATCTAAGATATATTTAAAAAATTTAGGACCAGCAGCATTTCTATTTTTATCTGGAAATATTCTAGACCAATCAGTTATTAACTCTTTATGGTAATTTCTTTCCTCGGCAAATGTATCAATTTGAAATAAAAATGCCAAAATTAAAAAGTATTTAAACAAATTATTTTTCATTTTTGTTTTATTGTGATTGTTTGATTAAGTTTGATTTTATCTATAAAATTTATTTTTCCGTTAGTCCATTTAACTTCCACTCTAAAATCTTTTTCATTTTTTCTAATCCCATAATGTGCCACAGGTTCCATTTGGCACAAATAACCTGATCCAGCATCAATTGTTTTTGAATGCTTTCTTTTATTAGATATTAATGTTACGGTGGCTCCTCTTGCCGGAGCACCAAATTTATTAATTGGTTTAATCCTTAAATATTTACTTTGTTTTTCAACTTTTGCTTTATATAAAGTCAAAGGTTGAGCCTCACTCTCTCCATGAGAAACCAGTAACTCTAAAATTCCATCGTTATCAATATCAGCAACAGCTGCCCCTGTTCCAAATCCATCAGCTTCAAGACCTGCCTCTAATTTTATTTTCTCAAATTTTCCATCATTCTTAATTCGAAACATTTTATTTGGTTCAGCTATGTTGTTCATAAAAACCTCATCGAAACCATCGTTATCAAAATCCGCAGAAATAACTGTTCGGATTCTTGAGGGTTTATCAAACTCCGTGTTTCCTATATCCTTAAATTCATCATTTTTTAGAACATAGGCTCTATGGTAACCTAACCAATTACCACTCAAAATATCCAATCTTCCTCTATAATAAATATCAGATAATGCAGTCCCTCGACCGTTTTGAATTTCATCGTCTACTCTATAGTCAAATGCCACATCCTCAAATTTTCCATCAATATTTTTTAAAAGAAAATTTGCACCTCTTTCATTTGCTGCAAATATATCAGCTCTATCTGTCAAAATATGTCCTGAAACTACTGCTCTTCCACCAGTTACTTTATTCAAATTTAAATTTTCTGCTTGATCTATAATTTTTTTATTTTTAATTTCATAAAATCTTGTTGGTCCACCATAATTAGCTACATAAATACCGTATTGACCGTCTCCTTTTCTGTCGACACAGACTACAGATCTGCCTGCGGTTAAGTTTAGGTTTTCTTTATTTTTTTTAAGCTCAAATAAGTCAAAATAATTATTATTTTTTTTATCAATTAATCTGTCAGAATATTTTTTTACTCCACTATACGTATCGGTATTTAAAAAATAAATTTCCTCAAAACCATCTTTATCTATATCACAAGCAGCAACTCCGATGGTTTTTCTTGATTGATCTAAGAAAATATCTTCTTTGATAATATTTTTTAATTTGCCCTCGACATAAGTTAAAGCCAAGTTTGAATAACCAAAACCTGTAACCACGAAATCATAATTTCCATCCATATTCATATCTGTCACTGAAACTCCGTAACTAAGCCTACTCTCATTAGAGTCTATAATATTTGAGATATCTTTAAAAAATTCTGCTTTAGAATTATTTATTGATAATATGAAAAAGAGAATAATTAAAAATTTGCTTAAAAGGCTTATCTTTTTGATGAACATTTTTTAGAACAATATTTTACTTTTTCCCAATTTAGCTTCCATTTTTTTCTCCATTTAAAGGGCCTTTCACAAATTGGACATAGCTTAGTTGGTAGGTTTTGTTTTTTCATTGAGTTGGTGTTTGTTTTTTAAAAATAAAAAATAAGCTACAAATTCATATGCATAATGAAATAAAAAAAATAAAGGTTTAAAACTTAATATTTTAGCTAAAAAATTATATTTTGGAATTTTTGACCAGATAATAATAAAGGCTTTAGCTCCACCAATTACTTTTCCATCATCTATTACATGAAGTCTTCTTAATAATTCCTTTTGAGATTTAGATGTTATTTTTAAAGCATCATCATTATTCGTGATATCAATCCACTCAAGGTTACTATCAGCAATTTTTTTGTAGTGATTTATCTCCAATCTACAAACATTGCATGAATTGTTAAAAAAAACTTTAATTGCCATATGTATTCTTATTTATAAATTTTTCAGCCTCTGACAATATTAATTTCTTTCTTTCTAGTTTCATTTTATCAAAAATTCTTACCATCATTGAAAGTCTTGGATTTTTTAAAAAAAAATTTCTATTTCTGTTAATAAATCTCCAGTACAAACCATCCATAGTATTGCACCATTCACCTTTTTTAAAATCCATCATTTTCATAAAATAACTTGATCCACATATATAAGGCTTAGTAGCAAAAATTCCTCCATCACTGAATAAACCCATTCCATAAACATTTGGTACCATTACCCAATCAGATGAGTCCACAAACATTTCCATAAACCATTTGTAAACAATTTTAGGTTTCAATTCACACAAGTTCATAACGTTTGAAAGTATCATTAGTCTTTCAATATGATGTGACCATCCATAATTTAATGCATTCTTAATTGCATAATCTAGCGGTGGTAAACCTGTTGTTCCCTCATACCATGAGTCTTTCATTTTTCTATTTTGTTTAAAAAAATTTCTTGTTTCCATTTCATTACTATACTTTTGGTAAACTCCTCGCATAAACTCTCTCCAGCCAATAACCTGTCTTACATAACCCTCTAGAGAATTTAGTTGGATTTTATTCTTTTTTTGAAATTCTAAAGTTTTAGAAATTATAAATTCTGGTGTTATTAGACCTAAGTTTATATAAGGACTGAGGGCGCTATGAAATAAAATATTGTTTCCTTGATCAACTGCATCTTCATAATCTCCAAATAAATTTAATTTCTCTTTAAGAAAGAAGTTAAGAAGTTTAACTACATCATCGTATTCTGTTGCAAACCAAAAATTCTGTGTACTTCCTGGATGATCTTTAAAAATTTTTTCAATGATAGGTTTTAAATTTTTTGTATGCTTTGTTTCAGTGAGTGTTGGAAATTTTGGAACTTTCGTATTTTTAGGAAGTTTTTTTCTATTATCTTCATCAAAACTCCATTTTCCGCCTTCTGGTGTTCCGTCTTTCTTCATTAAAATATTAAGCTTGTGTCTAGTACCTTTGTAAAAAGTGGCCATAAACGGTCTTTTATTTTTTGAAAGATAATTATTAAATTCCTCTCTAGTATTTAGAAACATTGGCGATTTAATTTGATGCCAAATCAAATCGTTTTTTTTAACAAAGTTTTGTACTTTTTTTTCAAAAAACTTATCTTCAATTTCAAAACTAGTAATCTCTTTGATTTTTTTGGATTTAATAATTTTTTTTATTTTTTCTAAATAATTTTTTTTAAAATCACTTGAGTCAATTTTTGTATACTCAATTTTAAACTTATTTTTTTTTAGATTATCTGCGTGAGATCTCATTGCAGATAAAAAAAGTAGAATTTTTAACTTATGATGCTTTTCATAAGTGCATAATTCATAGTCTTCGGACATAAAAAACAGGTGATCATTTTTGAAGCGGTCTAAATATTTTGGTGGAAATAACTGGTTTCCAAGTATAAAAAATAACTTCATAATATAACTATAACGTAAATATTATTTATGTCAGGAAAGTTTTTGATATTTGGTGCCACAGGCTCAATTGGATCCAGTTTAGCAAAACAGTTAAAAAATGCTGGTATTTCAAATGTTCATTTAATTGCTAGAAATGAAAATGAGGTAAAAGATATTTCAACAAATCTTGGATTTAATTATTCAGTTGCAGATGTTCTAAAAGATGGATTTGTAGAAAAAATCAAAAAAGATATTGATGAAGTTTGTGGAATTGCTTATTGCGTAGGCTCCATAGATTTAAAACCACTCCGAATGGCAACAGAGCAAGATTTTAATAAGTGTATGAAGTTAAATCTTTATTCTGCGGTTGATACAATTAAAGGTTTTCAAGAAAGTTTAAAAAAAAATAAAGGATCGGTTGTTTTGTTTTCAACAGTTGCTGCTCAAAGAGGTTTTACAAATCATTCTATAATTGCATCAGCTAAAGCTGCTGTAGAAGGTTTAACAGTTTCACTCGCGGCTGAATTTGCCCCAAACATTCGAGTTAATTGTGTTGCACCAAGCTTAACGAACTCAAAAATTGCGCAGCCTATGCTAAAAAACAAGGCTCTTGCAGAAGGCATAGCTAAAGCACATCCATTAAAAAGATTAGGAGAAGGAAAAGATTCAGCAGCATTAGCAAAATTTTTGCTTACTGAAGATAGCTCTTGGGTTACAGGGCAAATTATTGCTGTTGATGGTGGTAGATCAAAGCTATCTTGAAGTATTTATTTTTGTGATCTTTTAAAACACTCAATAGTATTTTTAAGTAAACAAGCAATTGTCATCGGTCCAACACCACCTGGTACAGGTGTTAAAGCTTTTGCAACTTTTGATACCTCATCAAAAGCTACATCTCCTACAATACCTTTTTCTGTTTTGTTAATTCCAACATCTATTACAATTGCATCTTTTTTCACCCAATCGCCTTTTACTAATTCTGGTATACCAACAGCAGCAACAATAATATCTCCTTTTAAACACTCACCTTTTAAATCCGAAGTTTTTGAATGAGTTATAGTAACAGTACAGTTTTCTTTTAATAATAATTGTGTCATAGGCTTGCCGTTTAAATTCGATCTGCCAACTACAATAGCTTTTTTTCCTGAAAGATTTGGTTCAATTTTTTTTATTAATAAATAACATCCAAGTGGTGTACATGGAACTGAACTATCATATCCAGAAGATAAGTTTCCAACATTCATTGGATGAAAACCATCAACATCTTTGTCTGGAGTTATTGTTTCAATTACTTTTTGTTTATCAATATGTTTTGGCAAAGGTAGTTGAACCAAAATACCAGAAACTGTATCATCTTTATTTAGCTCTTGGATTTTGTTTAAAACAGTTTTTTCCTCTACGTCGTCAGGGTATTTTATTACTTCAGATTTTAAACCAACTTCATTTGCAGATTTCTCTTTATTTCTTACATAGATCTGACTTGGCGTTAAATCGCCAATTAATATTACTGTTAGACCAGGAACTTTATTAAATTTTTTTTTTAATTCAGAAACTTCTTTTTTTAAATCTTCTCTTAATTCCGAGGCTATTTTTTTTCCGTCTATTAAAATCATGAGTTAATTAAATATAATTGGTGCTATATAAAGCTTCATACACATTTCTATGAACCATATCAATAAGAGAAGTATAATAGGTGAAATATCAAGTGCTCCAAGATTTGGTAAAAATCTTCTTATTTTGTTTAAAATTGGCTCAGTTAAACGGTAAGTAAAATCTAAAATTGCATATACAAATCTATTTGATGTATTCAAAACATTAAAAGCAACTAACCAACTAATTATTACATTTGCAATTACTACATAAGAATAGAGCTTTAGAACTTGAAGTACTAAATAAAAAATAGCGATCATTTTTTTTCAACATAAATAGATTGGCTCGGAAATGCAAAAGAAGCACCATTTTTTTCAACAATTTGTTTTATTTCAATTGCAAGTCTTTCTTTAACCTCTAGCCAGTTCTCCCAACTATTTGAATTAGTAAAGCACCTTACATACATATCTATTGAACTATCTGAAAACTTGTCTACTCGAACTGCATATCCAATTTTTGAATTAAAATCTTCGTGTGACTTTATGTATTCCTCTATTTTATCTCTTATAATTTTTAGCTGATCAACTGTAGTATCATACTGCAATGTGATAACCCAACTTATAATCCAGTTTGTTGTTTGGCTAACATTAATAACTGCATTCTCAGCAAATTGAAAATTTGGAATTATTGCCAATGATTTATCAAATTTTCTTATTGTTGTAGATCTGAAACCAATTCTTTCAACTATACCTTCTATAATTCCCTCTACTAAAATCCAATCACCCATTTTAAATCTTTTTTCTACTAAAACTAAAATTCCTGATATTAAATTTTTAAACAAGTCTTGTGCACCTAGTGCAACAGCTACTCCAAATAATCCTAATCCAGCAATAATTGGCCCAATTTTTATGCCCCATAGCTCAAGAACTGCTGCGGCACCCAAAATAAATATTAAAATTTTTAAAGATTTTATTATCCATCCAATTAACTCACGGGTAAGTATTTTTCCTAAACCGCTTAATATATAAGAAATCGGTTCAATAATTTGATGTATAATCCAAAATATTAAAATCGTGATAAGAGTTCTGTTTATATTATCCACAAAAGCTCTGCTATCTTCATCAAAAGACATATAATAGCTAGCTATAAAAAAACCTAAAACTATTGGTAAAAATCTTGCAGGACCAACCATTGAATTTACAAATGTATCATCAAGTTTATTTGTGGTTCTTTTTGATATTACTTCTAATTTTTTAATAATTAATTTACTTATTAGGCCTCTAAAAATTAAGAATATTATGAAAATACCTAGTCCAATTAAAATTTCGAAAATATCTATTCCCAAAATTCCCTTATCCCAAACCGATAAAAATAATTCTTTAAAATTTTTAAATAGTTCCATAATTAAATTTTATATAATAAATACTCCTCTTCACCTGGATTGAATAAAAATATTTTTTTCCATTTTATATCGTTCAAAACTGAAGAAGTTTTTTCACTAATACACATCAAATTAGTGTTCATCCAATGATTTTGCAAGTTGTAGTTTTTAATTAAGTTCTTAAAGCTAATTGCGCTATTTTGTGAGTATATATAAACAATATCCGGAACGTTATTTTTTAAATCATATATTAAAATTTCATTAAATTTTTCAATTGGATCAGAAGAATAATTAATTATTCTTTCCACCTTCAATCCTTCTGAAATCAAAAATTTATCTAATTCAAAAGTTATTGTTTCACCACTTATATAAAGTAGCTTACCTTCCGAACTTTTAAAGTTTTGAAGAATTATTTCTTTTAAATTATTTACATTACCTTCAGCTGAAAATATATTTTGAAAACCCTTTTCTTTAGCCAAAAGTTCAGTGGCATTTCCAACGCAAAAACATTTTATATTTTTATCCAAAAGTTTTGTATCTAAAAACTTAATAGCATTTGAACTTGTAAATATTATCCCTTTAAAGGATGAAAAATCTATTTTTGAATATTCTTTTTTCTTTATTGATATAACTGGAATACTGGAGACAATATGGCCTAAGGATTTAAATTTTAAAATTAAATCTTTAGAGTCATCTATTGGTCGGGTGAATAAAATATGCATATTATTTTTTATGTGAATCTTTTGATTTTTTTTTCAATATTATTCCAACTTCTTTTCCAAGTTCATCTGCATATTTTAGTTCTTTTGAGGACTTTACATAAAATCTTTTTGATCCATCTAAAGAAAAAAGCTCTGCTTCTACATATATTTTTTCATCTTTTACTTTTGCATATGCGCCTATAGCCGTGTTACAGTCGCCTTCTAAAATTTTTAAAATATTTCTCTCAGTGTTAACACATTTTTTAGTTTCATCGTGGTTAAGATTTTCTAAAATATTTCTTATCTCTAAGTCATCCTCGCGACATTGAACTGCTATTACTCCCTGTCCGACACTTGGTATCATATCTGAGGTAGAAAATATTTGTGAAACATTTTTCTCTAAACCTAAAAATTTTAATCCAGTAAATGATAAAATAATTCCATCATATAAACCATTGTTAAGTTTTTTAATTCTAGTATCAACGTTTCCTCTTATTAATTTAAAATTAAAATTATTAATTTTCCTTTTGACTTGAAATTCCCTTCTTAAAGAAGAGGTTCCAATTATTGCTCCTTTTTTTTGTTCCTCTAAAATTTTATTATTTTTCGTAATTAAAACTTCTCTAGGATCATTACGTTTTAAATAACATTCGGTTAATAGCCCTTTGGTTTCTAAAGATGGCATGTCTTTTAAGGCATGAACTGCTAAATCAATTTTACTCTCTATCAATTGTTCCTCAATTTTTTTTGAAAATAAACCTTTTCCTCCCATATCAGACAGTCTCACATCCTGTATGTTGTCACCATCTGTTTTAATCTTCTGAACTAATACATCTTCAAAATTATATTTGTTTTGTAATTCAAATAGTTTTTTTTTTACAATGTTCGCATATATCAGTGCTAATTTACTTCCCCTTGTTCCAATAATAATTTTTTTTCTACTCATTTAATATTTTATACTGAAATTTTATAACTGAATTGTATTATCATTAAAAAAAAAATGAAAAAAAAAACATTAATTCTTGGTATTGAAACCAGTTGTGACGAAACTGCAGCAGCTGTAATTGAAGAAAATATAGGTACAATACCCAATATATTATCAAATGTAGTCTCGAGCCAAATAGATGTTCATAAAGAATTTGGTGGAGTGGTTCCAGAATTAGCAGCAAGGTCACATATAGAAAAAATAGACTTAATTGTAAGTAAAGCTATTAAGGAAAGTGGTAAACATCTATCAGATATAGATGGTGTAGCAGTAACTGCAGGTCCAGGATTGATTGTATGCTTATCTGTTGGTTTAAATTTCGCAAAATCTTTGGCGTTTAGTTTAAATAAACCTTTCATAGCTGTAAATCATTTAGAAGGTCATGCTTTAAGTCCAAAATTGGTTACTGACTTAAATTTTCCTTATTTATTACTTCTAATATCTGGAGGACATACTCAATTTTTAAGTGTTAAAAAATTTGGTAAATATAAAAGGTTAGGAACTACTATTGATGATGCTCTAGGGGAAGCATTTGACAAAACTGCAAAAATGATTGGAATTGAATTTCCAGGTGGTCCGTTTTTAGAAAAACTTGCTGAGAAAGGTAATCCAAATAGATTTAAATTACCAAAGCCAATACTAAAAAAGGGTGGATGTAATATGTCTTTTGCTGGTTTGAAAACTGCTATACTTAAAATATCTAAATTTATTAAAAAAGATTTTGATAAAAAAGATTTAGCCGCTTCATTTCAAAAAACCATACAAGAAATACTATATGTAAAAACTAAATATGCTTTTAAAGAATTTAGGAGCTTAAGTAAAACAAAAGTCAATAATTTTGTAATAGCAGGTGGGGTAGCAGCAAATAGAAATATAAGGAAAACTTTAATAGATGCTAGTGTTGAAGAAGGTTTTAATCCAATATTTCCACCTTTGGAATTTTGTGGTGATAATGCAGCAATGATAGCAATTGCTGGTTTAGAAAAATTTAAATTAAAAAAATTTAACAAACTAGATCATCCAGCAAAACCAAGATGGCAATTAGATGATAAAGCTGCCTTTTTAAAAGGCTCTGGGGTAAAACTTTAAATATTATTTTTTAATTAAACTTAGAAAATTCATTTTTACGGTGGTCTATTTGATCTTGAAGCTTAATTTTTAAATATTCAGAATCAGGTATGTTAATATTAAATTTTTTATAGCTCTTATCATTTATACTTTTTGCAAAAAATAACCAATTTTTCATTATGAGTGCATCACTAATACTTAATCCTTCTAGAGTTTCTTGAATTATTTTACTCGAATATTTATTTTTTTTCTGAATTTTATCATCAATGATTTTTTCTTTCTTCAACCATTCTTTATTATAAGTCATTGACTCATCTATCTCTTTATATTTTGGATATGTTACTGAAAATTCAGTACATCCTCTCTTGATTATAATTGATAAATCTTCTCCAATAGTTTTTTTAATTATAGGATTTAAATATTTTTCTATCTTTTGAGCTTCACTTAGTCCCGCACAATATAGAAGCCCCTTATAGTTACCAGTTACTTTTGATCTTAATTCAATCATACATTTTCTTAAATTATTTTTTTCGAGCTTAATTTTATCAAAAACAAGATATAGTTTGAATAGATCTAAAACATTTTTTAAATCTATTTGGATTTTATAACATCCAAAACAAAATTGTGGGATTACGTTAAACGTATTAAAAATCTGAAAGTGTCTCTCGCAATTTAAATCTTTAGCGTCGTCTCTAAATATTTGACTCTTGTTGTTTGTAAATTTGCTGTGAAAGTTTTCGTCTAAAATTGAGGATATTCTAGAGTAATAATTGACAATTATTTCATCTGAAATTTTATTATTAAAGTCAATATCAATATTTTGATCTTTAAGTAAATTATTTGTTTTAATAACAAAGTTTTTACTCTCTTGTTTTGGAAGATAAAATTCAAGTAGGTGCAATAAATCTCTATAAGCTTCCTCGTGATTTGGATTTATTTGTATTGCTTGTGAAAAAGAGTCTGCAGCCTCTTGCCATTTTTTAAGATTTTCATAGGTTGCCCCTAAATTATAAAAAACATTAGCATCATTAGGGTTAATTTTAATAGATTGATTAAAATTATAAATTGCCTCTTCGTATTTTTTCAATTTCATTAATGAATATGCTTTCCCTTGAAAAGCCTGAGCAGCTATATTTTCAACATCAGTAACTTTGTCAAAATTTTTTATTGCATCTTCAAATCTTTCTAATTTTATTAAAACACTTCCTAGATTAATTTGGGCCTCGAAGTACCTTGGCTCAATTTGAATTGCTTTTTTGAAACTTTGGACTGCTTCTTCAAATTTTTTTAAATTTTTGTAAGCATTTCCACATCCATTATAAGCCTCAATATAATTTGGATTAATTTTAATTGCTTTTTGCCACTGTTCTAGTGCAGCATTAAAATTATTTTGGTAGTAAAAAACAAATGCATATAAATTTAACGCTTGTGAGTTATTTTTTTCATTTTTTACAATTTCTTTAACTAAGTTTTTAGCTTCAACGAGCCTTCCCCTCTGAAAAAAATTTAGAGCTTTACTCAATTCATTATTCATAGACCTAATTGTATAATACAATAATTATATTTCAAAATTTTTTATTGCTTGATTGTTTTTATAATTTTGAAAAATTTTTTTATAAGCTAGCTCTAAGTTTTTGGTGAATAGTTGAGAATCATACAAAGGCGTTTTTGATAAGTTTTCTTTGAGTTTATTTTTTATTTTTCTTAAGTAATCAGAGTCTGAAACAAATTTATTAGCGATAAACTCATATTCCTCTAAATTTTTCGAGATTAATTCTTCTAGTTTTACAGTTTTTAGTAAACTTGATGCAACTCTACTGACAAATGAATTTCCTTTTAATGTGAGAACGGGTAAACCAACTCTCAGCGCGTCGCTGCAAGTTGTGTGAGCCGTATATGGGAATGTATCTAAAAATAAGTCTCCAAATTTAATTCTTTCTAAATGATCTTCGAGAGGAACTCTTTTTGCAAAAACAATCCTGCTTTTACTTACTCCCCTTTTTTCCGCCTCAAATAACAGGTTTTTATTTGAGTAAAAATTGTCGTCCAAAAGCCAAAGAATACTCTCAGAATTTTTTTTAAGTATTCTCATCCAAATATCGTAAATAAAGGGATTTATTTTTTGGTGTTGGTTAAAACAACAAAAGATAAATTTTTTATTTGGTAATCCTAATTTTTCTTTTGTTAAATTTTTATCAGATATTTTAGTTTTTTTTACATTTGGTTGGTATGAGTTAGGTAAGTATATTATTTTTTCAGTATAAAATTTTTTATTTTCATCTGAAATCAAATTTTTATCAGCTATAATATAATCAATTGACTTTGCGCCACTTGTACCAGGATAACCTAAAAAATTAACTTGTAACGGAGCGCAACCTATAACAAATGCACCAAATCTATTTTCCATACCATTGTTGCAGTGAGCCATAAGATCAATTGCTATATCTATCTCCTCTGCTATTGAAATTTCAGATATTTGAGTCTCTGTTAAAGAGCTGACATCAAAAAACTTATCAAAGCTTTTTTTAACTCTTTCGTGCCACGGATCTTCGTAATCAATTTTTCTTCCAAGATAAAAACCATAAATTTCGAATTTAGATTTATCATGATACTCAAACATTTCAGCTATTAAATGAGAAGTTGCATGATTTCTAAAATCTGCAGAGTAGTATCCAACTCTTATTTTATTTTTATTTTTATTTTTTAATTTAATTTGACTTTTTTGATATATTTTTTCAAATTGTTCAGTCCAAATTTCAGCTGTTTTTTTCTGTAAAGCTGGTGAGTCTAATATTGTTAAAATTGTAAATGGATATGTAGCTTTTTTGCCATCTTCTAAACTATTTTTAATTAGATCAATATCTGCTCCATAATTGTCCCAATCGCATATTTTGGTTTTGGTATGAACTATATATCCTAATAAAAGTGGATGCTCAGGATTTATAATGTAAGCAGAATTATAACACTCTAAAGACTCACTTAATTTTCCAAGTTCTGTTAAGATATGACCCTTAAAAATATGACCATATATATTATCTGGTTTAATTTTTATTGCTTTATCGTAAAAGTCTAAAGACTCTTTAAATTTGTTTAGTTTTGTTAATGTGTTTCCAATATTGTTGTAAACGTGAAAAGCGTTTGGATTAATTTTTATTGCTTTGTGAAAATATTCCAAAGCTTCAGTATATTTTTTTAAATTTAAAAAAGCGTTTGCTAAATTGTCATAAGCTTGGAAATAATTTGAATTAAGGTCTATGGCTTTTTTCCATTTTTCAATTGATTGACTATAATCTTTTAGTTCAAATAAAATTACTGCAAATATATTTTGAAATTCTGGATTGTTAATATATGAATTTTCAATTTCTAAGCATTTAGATTTTGCTTCGCTAAAATTTCTGTTTCTCAATAAACTTATTATATTTGCAATTTTTGTATCCATTTAAATATGTTATAAATTTTCATTATTATAATAAATCTTAAGTAAAATTATATGAAATATTGGTTGCTTAAATCTGAACCTGATGTTTGGTCTATAGAAAATCAAAAAAAAGCTAAAAATGGTATTTCTATTTGGGATGGTGTTAGAAACTATCAAGCAGCAAAAAATCTAAAAAGTATGAAAGTTGGAGATCTTTGTTTTTTTTACCATTCGAACATAGGGAAAGAGATTGTGGGAATTGTTGAAGTTGTAAAAGAATCATTTATTGATCCAACTGATAAATCTAAAAAATTTGTAGCGATCAAAGTGAGCTTTAAAAGTAATCTTAAAAATCCAGTTAGTCTTGAAAAGATAAAAGAAAATAAAAATCTTCAGAATTTGGCGATAATCAAACAGAGTAGATTATCTGTAATGCCAATTGATACTAAAAGCTGGAAAATTATTAATAAGATGAGTAAGATAGAAATTAAAAAATAAAAAAAATGGCTAAAAGACCAAAAAAAAAAACTAAAAAAAAATCTTCTAAAAAGAGAAAAAGATTAACTAAGAAAAGAAAAAAAATTTTTAAAAAAATTTCAAATACAAATCAAGAAACAGTTTTAAAAACAAAATCTGATTGGGTTAAAAAAGCTTTAGTAAACAAAAAACAGTACGAAAAAAAATATAGTTACTCTATTAAACAAAATGATGAGTTTTGGAAGAAAGAGGGTAAAAGAATTACTTGGATAAAGCCATATACTAAAATCAAAGATGTAAAATATAGCAAATCAGATGTTCATATTAAATGGTTTTATGATGGAACACTTAATGCATCAGCAAACTGTATTGATAGACATTTAAAAAAAAATAAAGATAAAACAGCAATCATTTGGGTAGGCGACGATCCAAAGGTACAAAAAAAGATATCCTACAAACAACTACACAATGAAGTTTCTAAAACTGCAAATGCACTTAAGGATTTAGGTATCAAGAAGGGTGATAGAGTAACAATTTATTTAACAATGATACCCGAGCTTGCTTACACTATGTTAGCCTGCGCTAGAATTGGTGCAATACATTCTATTATTTTTGGTGGTTTCTCGCCAGATAGCATATCCGGCAGAATCAACGACTGTAAATCAGATTACGTTATAACTGCAGATGAAGGACTTAGAGGTGGAAAAATAATCCCTTTGAAATCAATAACTGACGAAGCTCTACTTAACTGCCCAAATGTTAAAAAATGTATAGTTGTTAAGCGAACAGGAAACAGAGTTAATTGGGATGAAAGCCGGGATGTTTGGTTCCATGAGATTACTAAAAAAGCATCCTCGATATGCGAACCAGAGGAAATGAACGCTGAGGATCCTCTTTTCATTTTATATACGTCGGGGTCTACTGGTAAGCCAAAAGGAGTGTTACATACAACTGGCGGCTATATGGTTTATGCATCTATGACACATCAATACATATTTAATTATAAGCCTAAAGATGTTTATTGGTGTACTGCAGATATTGGCTGGATAACAGGTCATAGCTACATAATTTATGGTCCACTTGCAAATGGTGCAACAACAATTATGTTTGAAGGAATTCCTACTTATCCAGACACATCGAGGTGGTGGCAGATAGTTGATAGGTACAAAGTAAACATTTTCTATACTGCACCAACGGCTATAAGAGCTTTAATGAGAGAGGGTGAAGGACCGGTTAAAAAAACTTCAAGGAAAACTCTTAAATTATTAGGAACTGTAGGAGAACCAATAAATCCAGAAGCCTGGCAATGGTACTTTAAAGCTGTTGGGGACTCGAGATGTCCTATTGTGGATACTTGGTGGCAAACTGAAACTGGAGGAATTCTAATAAGTCCTCAAACTGGCGCAATTGACTTAAAGCCTGGTTCTGCAACTAAGCCATTTTATGGAATAAAACCTGCTATTGTAGATCAAGATGGAAAAGTTTTAAAAGGAGAAGCAAAAGGAAGACTGTGTATTTCTCAATCATGGCCTGGACAAATGAGAACAGTTTATGGAGATCACAATAGATTTATAGAAACATACTTTTCGCAATTTGATGGAAAATATTTTACGGGGGATGGTTGTAGAAGAGATAAAGACGGATATTATTGGATTACTGGTAGAGTTGATGATGTAATAATTGTATCAGGCCATAATCTAGGAACTGCTGAAATAGAAAGCGCTTTTGTTGCTCATCCAAAAGTAGCTGAGGCTGCAGTTGTGGGGTATCCACATGACATAAAAGGTAATGGTCTTTACTGCTATGTAACTCTTAATGTAGGTGAAAGCCCTAGTGGTGATTTAGAGAGAGATTTAAAACTTTGGGTGAGAAAGCAAATTGGTCCAATCGCTACCCCAGATTTAATTCATTTTTCACCTGGTTTACCTAAAACGAGATCGGGAAAAATAATGAGAAGAATTTTAAGAAAAATTGCAGCAAATGAACATGGACAGCTTGGGGATACAACAACATTAGCAGATCCGAGTGTTGTTGAGAGCTTAGTAAAAGAGAGAAAAAATATTTAAATATTTATAAGTCTTGTAAATTCGTCTTTAATATTATCCCACTTTAAAATCATTGAATTAAGAACAATTTTTCTATCTAGAGTTTTTAATTCATCAGCTATTGGGGCCCAGTGATATAAAGCTAATGCGCTTTCGTTAAAAGGTAAACTGTTGTAATATTTTTTCCAATCAACTTTTTGAAACCTATCCTCAAAGGATTTTTTAGCACTATTGAAAACATCGTCTGGCATTCCATTAATTTTTTCTCTATCTAAAATTGAAAAAAAAATATCTTTTGATTTAATTATATCATCATAATTAAAAAAAACATTTAGATAAGAGAAACTAAAAAAAGTTAAATCTTGAAGCGCTACAGAATAAATATTCCATTTAGCTTTGTTTATCGATGATAATAGTTTCTCATTATCAAAGTGAAGCACATATTTAGTTCCCATTCTTGTTTTAAGATAGCTATAAAGTGTAACTTGAGAAACCCAGGCTGATTTTTTTTGAATAAAGGTTTCTAAATCAGATAAATTTTTAATTTTTTTTTTAGGTAGGATAGATTTAAATAAAGCTAAAAAATAAACCTTAAAATCCTCTAGAGATATATCCTTTAAATTAAATTTGTACTTTAACACCATTTATATACCTCTGGTTGTATTATACGACAAAAAACCCCTATTTTCGATCATATTAAGTCTTTCAATCTACTTCATTTTGAGTAAAGTTTCATCTTTTAACCTATAGGGAGGCAAAAAAATGTCAAAACAACAACAACACTGGGAAAAAACCAGGGGATTGCTTTTTGTAACATTAGCAATTTGGTTTGTTTTCTCAATTGGCATCTTTTTCTTCGGAGCCGAAATGCAAGAATCTAACATTAGACCATTTGGATATCCTTTAACGTACTGGTTTACATGTCAAGGTTCTCTTGGAATTTTCGTAATACTAATTTTTTGGTTTGCGGGAAGACAAGAAAAGATTGATGAAGAGTTCGGCTATTCTGAAAAGGAGGATGACTAATGTTTAAAGGTAAATTTATAGACAACTTGCCTAAGATTTATGGAACATACACAGGGGGTTTCCTTGTATTCATAATCTTAATGGCAATAGCTGAACAAGCTGGAATGTCTGCAAAATTAATAGGAATATTTTTTGTGGCATTTACAGTTTTAATTTATGCACTAATTGGTTATCTATCTAGAACACTTCAAGTTGATGCGTATTATGTAGCTGGAAGACAGGTTCCAACAGTATTTAACGGTATGGCAACTGCTGCTGACTGGATGTCAGGAGCATCGTTTGTTGCAATGGCTGGTGGTATCTACTTCAAAGGTTATGGTTATATGGCGCTTTTAGTTGGATGGACTGGTGGATACGTTCTTGTAGCATCACTGCTTGCACCTTACTTAAGAAAGTTTGGTTGCTATACTGTGCCAGATTTCATTGGTACAAGATACGGTGGTAACGCGGCAAGACTATGTGCTGTATTAGTACTAACGGTTGCTTCATTCACTTACGTGACTGCACAGATCAATGCAACAGGAACTATTGCATCAGTTGCATTAGATATTCCTTTTGGGATTGCAGTTTATGTTGGTCTAGCGAGTATTTTAATGTGCTCTATGCTAGGTGGAATGAGAGCAGTTACTTGGACACAAGTTGCACAATACATTGTATTGATTATTGCATACTTGTTACCTGTATTCTGGATCAGTAACAAATTAGGTGCTGGTGTATTTCCGCACTTTATGTTAGCAGATGAAGTTGCTAGAATTTCTGAACTTGAGTCTCAGTTTGGTCTAGGAACTGTTAAAAACTCTGCAGCTGATTTAGCTACAGTACCAAAAGGTTTAGCTGGAATAACTAAAGCTCACTCGGATGTAAACACAACACCTTGGAAATTTATTTCATTAGCGGTTTGTATGATGGCTGGAACAGCTTCATTACCTCACGTTATGATGAGATACTTTACTACTCCAAGTGTTAAATCAGCTAGAAGATCGGTAGGTTGGTCATTATTCTTTATCTTCCTATTATATTCTTCAGCGCCGATGTTAGCTACATTATCTAAGCTTTCATTAATGGATCCAAACTTAGCAACTGGAATTATTGGTAAATCAATTGCTGATGTTCAAGCATTAGACTGGTACCAAAACTGGAACCAAGCAAACTTAATGTTTGTTAGCGACTTTAACGGAAATGGAACTCTTGAGTTAAACGAGTTTTTCATGGGTGGTAAAGCCGTTGTATTAGCAACACCAGAAATAGCTGGATTACCTTATGTAATTTCAGGACTAGTTGCTGCAGGTGGTATGGCTGCTGCTATGTCTACTGCTGATGGATTAGTTTTAGCAATTGCGAACGCTTTATCTCATGACTTATACTATAAGATCATTGATCCTAAAGCGGAAACAGCAAAAAGATTAATTGTTGCAAGGGTATTACTTGTAGTAATTGGTTTTGCTGGAGCAACAATTGCAGCTCTTGAAATTCAAGGTATCTTAGGTTCGGTTATCTGGGCTTTTGACTTTGCAATGTCAGGGTTATTCTTCCCACTTGTACTTGGTGTATGGTGGAAGAGAGCTAATGCACAGGGTGCAGTTGCTGGAATGCTTCTTGGTCTAGCTTCAGGAACAGCGTACTTAATTTGGGTACGAACTGGTGGAGCAGGATTCTGGGGTGTTACACAATTAACATTCGGTATTGTTGGATCATTAGTAAGTTTAGTTTCAATGGTTGTGGTAAGTTTAATGACTAAAGCACCAGATGCAGCTACACAGAGAATGGTTGACGAAGTACGTGTACCAAGCGGTAAAACAGTACTTGGCAAACAACACTAATTAAATCTATTTTTAAAGGGGCGAATTATTTCGCCCCTTTAACTTCAAATCAAGGACGTTATGTCTGCTAACTTTCATCCCTTAGTATATCTAATTGATTATGTAATGGGAGTAATTATGTGGACACTCATTGGTAGAGTTGCAATGAATATATTTCAAAGGGAAGACTCGAACTTTTTTTTTATGAAGGTTTTTGTAAAATTGACAGATCCCTTAATAAATCTGTTTAGGTTTATAACTCCATCTTTCATTGTAAGACCCCTAGTTCCACTATATGTCGCATGGTTTTTTTACATGTTTAGATTTTATCTTTTTCCATATCTGCTGGGTTATTCTGTAATGGGTATGCTATCTTTTCCATTGGAAAGCGAAATTGCAATCCAAATTTATCAAATTTTCGGTAAAAATTAATTCAAATTAAAAAATTTTATTGATACTACTAGTTAAAGTTATCAATGCAAAAAATTAAAATTTCACCCTCAATATTATCTGCTGATTTTAGTCAGCTTAGTCTTGAAATTAAAAAACTTGAAGATGCGGGGGCTGACATGATTCATGTAGATGTAATGGATGGGCACTTTGTGCCAAATTTAACAATTGGACCCCCGGTGATAAAATCTTTAAGAAAACATACTAATCTAATATTTGATGTTCATCTAATGATTTCGCCAGTTCATAAATATATTGAGAGTTTTTCTAATGCAGGTGCGGATATAATTACATTTCACCCCGAAGCAACTGAAAGCATGAATGAAACAATCAGTCTTATTAAAAAATTGAAAAAAAAAGTTGGAGTATCTTTAAATCCGCAAACTTCAATTGATTTAGTTAAAGACTTCTTGGATAAAATAGATCTTGTTTTAGTTATGAGTGTACATCCAGGTTTTGGTGGCCAGAAATTTATGCCGGAAATTCTAGATAAGATTGAAGATCTATCAAAACTTAGAAAAGAAAAAAAACTTACTTTCGATATAGAGGTTGATGGTGGTATAGATTTTGATAACTCTAAATTAGTTAAAAAAGCTGGAGCAAATATTCTTGTATCTGGAACAACTATATTCAAAAATAACAACGGTGATATAAAAAAAAATATTGATGCTTTGAGAACTGGGTAATATGCTTTTAAAAAATTCATTAATTTATATTAATCAATTTTTTTTTTTCATTTTCACGGAATTAAGAAAAATTTACTTAAAGTCTAACATTTATAATAATAAGATATCTAAAATTGACTCTAATCATTTAGATTACAAGCCTAGTCCAAGTCTTTTAGATGGAATTATAAAGTATTCTAAAAATAGAAAAAATATTAGTGATTTTTCGCTTAATAACGTGTGGTCAGATAATAAAGTTTCAAAAAAAGATTTTAAAAAATTACACGGGTTTTTCTGGTTGTTCACACTTGATCTTAATTCATCAAAGAAAGATGTACAAAACATTTTACTTAAATGGTTTAAAAAGTATCACAACTATAATGCTTATAGCTGGGAAATCGACTTATTATCTAAAAGAATAATATCCTGGATTTCAAACACAAAAATAACATATGAGGGTAGTGATGAAATTTATAAAAATGAATTTGATTATTTAATTAAAAAACAAGTTAATCATCTTATTAATGAGATTGATCGATCAGAAAAAATTGATGATAAAATAATTGGATGTGCCGCGATAATATTAGCAGGTGTATCATTTAATGATAAAACAAAATTTCTTAATTATGGTTTGAGTCTTTTAAAGCGAATTATTAACAATACATTTGATAGATATGGCTTCCCCAAATCAAGAAATTTGCGGCAACTTACTCTTTTTCTAAAATATTTTATTTTGATTAGAGAATGGTTGAAAGAATCCCAAAACGATATTCCAGAATATCTAGATGAAATTATTTATCATTTAGGCCAAGCTTATAATTTAACTAGTAAAGACTCTGCAGCAACATTCTTATTTAATGGTAGTCAAATTTCAAATAATGCGAATTTTAATAATTATTTAAAAAGATTGGGTTATAATTTCAAAAGCGAAAGTTTTGAAGTAGGTGGCTATGCTTTTTTAAATAACAAAAAACTTTCTTTAGCAATAGATTTGGGCGCTACTCCCGAAAAGAAATTTTCAGAGAATTATCAAGCTGGTACGCTGTCTTTTGAAATATCTTATAATGGTGAAAGAATTGTCTCAAATTCAGGCTATTTTCAAAACTTTAAACACCAATTAAATTTAATTTCAAAAAGTACAGCATGTCATAGCACTCTAATTTTAAATAACTGTTCCTCTACTCAGTTCATTAAAAAATCTAGTGGAATTTCATATGCCGATAGTACTACTAGAGTTGCTAGGAAAAATATTAATATTAAAAAAAACCATTGGATTATAAGCGCCGAGCACGATGGTTATCTTAAAAGATATGGGATTATTCACTCAAGAAAAATCGAATGTCTTTTAGATCAAAATAAATTTGTTGGATTAGATAAAATTATAAGAAAAAAAAATGGTAAAGAACTTAATTTTGAAATAAGGTTTCACTTAGATCCCCAAGCAAGAGTAATGAAAACACAAGATAAGAAAACAATTTTTATTGAGTGTAATAACGAAGCCTGGAAGTTCAAATCAGAAGAGTATAATATAAATTACGAAACTGGTCTTTTTTTTGGAAAAAAAAATAATTTCTTGGAAAATCAAAATATACTTGTTTCTGGTATAGTTAAAAATGAAGCACAAGAAATAAAATGGGAAATTGAAAGACTTGTATGAAAAAAATTAAAAGAGCACTTATATCTGTTTACGATAAAAAAAAATTAAAAAACCTATTAAAAGTCTTAAAAAAAAATCATGTGCAAATTTTAAGTTCAGGTGGAACTTACAAAGAAATTAAAAAATTGGGTTTTGAAACTATTGAAATCTCAAATTATACAAAAAGTCCAGAAGTTCTTGATGGTAGAGTAAAAACATTAAATCCCAAAATACATGCTGGAATTTTAATGAAAAGGAATAATGAAAAACATAAAAAAGAGTCCATTAAAAATAACTTTCAGGAAATTGATTTAGTTGTGGTGAACTTTTACCCATTTAAAAATGCTTTAGAGAGAACAAATAATCATAACGAAATTCTCGAAAATATAGACATTGGAGGACCTGCATTAGTAAGAGCTGCAGCAAAAAATTATAGAGATGTGACTATAATATCTGATACTTCGCAGTATGATGATGTAATTCATCATTTGCAGAGAAATAATTGCTCTACAAGTTTGAAATTGAGAGAAAAACTTTCCTCCGAGGCATTCAACGCAACAGCTTCTTACGATAGTAATATTGCAAATTATTTTAATAATATTACAGAAAATAGTTTTCCAAAGAAAAAAACACTCGCTTTTAAGTTACATGAGAAACTTAGATATGGAGAAAACCCTCACCAAGAAGCCTCGGTTTATATTGATGGAGATTATAAATTAAAACAATTAAACGGTAAGAAATTAAGCTATAATAATTACAGCGATATATTTGCTGCTTTAAGAATATCAAAGACTTTGCCGAAAAATAAAGGAACAGTAATTGTCAAGCATGCCAATCCATGTGGTGTATCAATTGAAAAAAATAAAGTGGAAAGTTTTAAACTTGCACTTAAATCAGATCCTATAAGTGCATTTGGGGGCATTGTTTCTTGTAATTTTAAAATTAATAAAAAAGTAGCAGAAGAAATTAACAAAGTGTTTTTTGAAGTAATTATCGCAGATGGATTTGATAAAGAAACACTAAGAATTTTTAAACGAAAAAAAAATCTTAGATTAATTGATTCGAGCAATCTTAAAAATAAAAATTTACAAAATTTTAAAAACGATTTTAACATGTTGCTCCTTCAAAGTTCTGATGACATTAAATTTTCAATTAAAAATTTTAAGGTAGTTTCAAAACTAAAGCCAACTAGAAAAGTATTAAATAATTTAATTTTTGCTTTCAATATTTGTAGGTTCGTAAAATCAAATGCAATAGTTTTAACTCATAGAGGCACAACGGTAGGAATAGGCTCTGGTCAACCCAGTAGGTTAGATAGTTGTAAAATAGCAATTGATAAATTAAAAAAATTTAATTCTGATATAAATGGTGAAATTTTAGCTGCATCAGATGCTTTTTTTCCTTTCGTTGACGGTATAGAAACTTTGGTTCAATCTGGTGTTACCGCTGTAATTCAACCATCCGGCTCAGTTAAAGATAAAGAGATTATAAAATATGCTAATGAAACTGGAACTATACTGGTCTTTTCAAAATCACGTCACTTTAATCACTAACCAATTTTGTCGACCTTCGCAGCTAGTATAAAATCACTTTCTGCTAATCCTTGTATAGCATGAGTAAATATTTTAATTTTTGCATACCCCCATCCAAAAGCTATATCAGGATGGTGACCCTCTTTTTCTGAGATTTCTCCGACTTTGTTTACAAAAGATTGGCTTTCTAAAAAATTTTCAAATTTAAATTCTTTAAATAAATAAAAATTTTTTTTTTCGTCTTCTTTAACATCCCAACCGTCAACCTTTTTTAAATATTTATGAATCTCACTCTTATCAAATGCTGGTATTCCTCCTTCACAAGGGACGCACTTTTTATTTGCTAAATCATCCATAAATTTCCTTAATTTGGAGCGGGCAATGGGACTTGAACCCACGACCTTCTCGTTGGCAACGAGACGCTCTACCACTGAGCTACGCCCGCTTTTATTGAATTATTATAATGAGCGATCTTTTTAATTGCAACAACTTATGGAAAATTAATATTATTTAAATGCTACCTAATTATCATTTACTAATATTATTTGATTAATATAATTTATAATATTATGAAAAATAAAATTAATCTGCCCTCTGAAATACCAGTCTTTCCACTATCAAACTTTATTATTTTTCCTGAGACCACAGTCCCTTTAAATATATTTGAACCAAGGTACATACAAATGATAGATGACTCAATGAAATCACACAGATTGATTGGAATGGTTCAGCCAAAAAAAACCGGAGATTTGAAAAAACCTGATTTATATACTGTAGGATGTCTAGGGAAAATAACAAGTTTTAATGAGACAGAGGATGGTAGATATCTAATTGTATTAAATGGGTTGAGCCGTTTTCAAATATTAAATGAAATATCTACGGATAAACTTTATAGAATTTGTGAGGTAAATTATAAAAAATATTCTTCGGACTCCGATGATATTAAAGAAAAAGTTAATTTTTCAAATTTAGAATCTATTTTAAAGGATCTAAAAAGTATTTTTGACAAAAAGGGTTATGCAATTAATTGGTCTGAACTCAAAAAGCAAGATATGTATAATACTGTAAATACATTATCTATGGCCT
>CACCHS010000003.1 GCA_902545825.1 uncultured Pelagibacteraceae bacterium | reverse complement strand
ATTAAAGTAATGGAGGTAAGAGGAGCTCCATTAATAGGAGCTACAGCAGCTTATGGATTAGTCTTAGCAATTCTTGAAAATAATGATCAATCATTTTTAAACAAATCTGCAGAAAATTTAATTAGTTCAAGACCTACTGCAATTAATTTAAAATGGGCAGTTGAAAGAATGATGAGTAAATTGTCAGGTGTCAATAGTGATAAGATTTTGAAAATAGCTAAGAGTGAAGCAAATGAAATTTGCGAAGAAGACATAAATTTTTGCAAAAATATTGGATTAACTGGTCTGAAAATAATTGAGGAAATTTATAATAAAAAAAAGAATACGGTCAATATTTTAACTCATTGTAATGCTGGGTGGTTAGCGACCATAAATTGGGGTACAGCGACTTCACCAATTTATCATGCTCACAAAAAAGGTATTCCAGTTCACGTTTGGGCTGACGAAACAAGACCAAGAAATCAAGGTGCAAATCTTACCTCTTATGAGTTAAATGAGGAGGGCATTAAGAATACAATCATTGCAGATAATACAGGTGGGATCTTAATGCAAAGGGGTGAAGTTGATATGTGTATAGTTGGAACAGATAGAACCTTAGCAAACGGGGATGTATGCAATAAAGTTGGAACTTATTTAAAAGCCCTCGCAGCATATGATAACAATGTTCCTTTCTATGTAGCACTTCCAAGCTCAACTATTGATTGGAATATTAAAAATTTCAAAGATATTCCTATAGAAGAGAGAAATTCAAATGAGTTATCATTTATAGATGGGATAGATAAAGATGGAAATATTAAAAAAATACAAATTTATCCAAAAAAAAGTAAAGCAATGAATATTGCTTTTGATATAACCCCCGCGAAATATGTAACAAGTTTAATTACAGAAAGAGGAATTTGTGAAGCATCTCAAGATGGTTTAAAAAAATTATTTAAATGAAAAAAAATTTATATTTTATATTATTTTTAATAATTGCATTCTTGATGCTTTACGTTTCAAGAATAGAATACGGCTCATTTAGTCTTGAGAAGTCAATGAAAGCTTGCATTATTGCGCAAAAAAAAATTAATAAAGATAAAAATATTAATGATATCAAAATTTTTTGTGAAAATGAGATAAATAAAAAACTTAAAAAATAATGACTAATTTAAAACTAGAGGTTATTAAATATGCAAAAAAACTAAATGATACCAACCTCTCACCTTTAAGATCAGGAAATGTTTCCGTTAGAACAGATTTAAGTGGCAAAGAAGGTTTCTTCATTACACCTTCAGGTATAAAATATAATGATTTACAGGAAGACAAAATTGTTTTTCTTGAGATGGATGAAAAGAAAAATGAACAAAAAATTATAGATCTTGGATTAAACCCATCCTCAGAGTGGAAATTTCATCAAGATATTTATATAAACAAACCAGATGCTATAGCGATAGTACACGCTCACTCTCCTTTTGCTACTGCAGTATCTGCACATGGAAAAAATATTCCTGCATTTCATTATATGGTTGCTTTGGCTGGGGGTAACGACATTAAGTGTGCAGATTATGCAACTTTTGGTACTAAGCAACTCTCAAAAAATATAATTCAAGCTTTGAATGAAAGAAAAGGATGTTTAATGTCAAACCACGGCCAGGTTGCATTTGGAAAAAATTTGGATCAAGCATTTGAACTGGCAGAAGAAATAGAAAATATTTGTCATCAATATATAAATACAATAAAGTTAGGTAATCCTAAGATTCTTTCATTTGAAGAAATGAATAAAATTTTAGAAAAGACTAAAAATTATAAAAAAAATTAAAGTGTTTTATTATGAGTAAAAAAGTAGGTGAGCATATAACTCTTGATATAATTGGTACTGAAAAAGAGTATGAACCAAAATTTTTTGAAAAACTTGTTTATAAAATTGCAAAAAAAGCAAAGGTAACCGTTTTAGAAATTTCAAAATTTAAATTTGAACCACAAGGATTTACCTTAGTAGCATTACTTGCGGAAAGTCATATTAGTTTCCATACTTTTCCAGAAAAAGGGATAATTAGCTTCGATTTTTTTACTTGTGGAAAAGTAAATCCAATCGTTGCATTAGATATATTAAAAAAAGAAATTAAACATAAACGTATCGTAAAAAAAGAGTTTAATAGAGATACTGTAAGTTATTATGATGATATTTATAGTTCACCAGGATTAAGAAAATATTATATGGTTAAAAATGTATTAGAGGATTTTACCTCAAAAGTAGGACAACATATTGAAATCTTAGAATTAGAACAGTTTGGTAAATCCTTGTTTATTGACAATGAATTACAAGTGGCTGAAAAAGACGAGCACCTATATAGTTCAACTTTCGTAAATTCTGGTATTAAACTTAATCCAAACAAAGATAAATCAGCAATTATTGGTGGTGGAGATGGTGGTGTAGCAAGAGAATTAATTTCAAAAGGTTTTAACTTAATTGATTGGTATGAGCTTGATCCAGAGGTTGTAAAAGTTTGTGAAAAACATTTATCTAAAATTGGGGAAAAAGCCACAACTAAAAATTCTGTTAAGTGTGTTTGGGGTGACGCTTTTGAGAGTATTAAAAAAGTCGAGGACAATAAGTATGATAAAATCTTTGTTGATTTGAATGATGATCAATATTGTATAGACCTTGCAGCAAAAAACATAAAATCTCTAAAAAGAATTTTAAAATCTGATGGAACAATTACAGCACAAGTTGGCAGCCAAGATAAAAAACCTAAGCAAGTAGAAAAATGGTTAAATTTGTTTCAAAAAAGCTTTGGTAATACATCCTTAGATAGAATCTATATACCAAGCTTTGATTGTTCTTGGAATTTTGCATCTTCAATAAATAAATAATTTCTTTTTAAATTTTAAATTTTGTGAAATACTTTTGAATATAAATTTGGAGGTTAAATGAGTATAATTAAAAAATTCAGCTTAGGGTTATTGATAAGTCTATTTTTAACAATATCTGCCAATGCTGATAAAATAAGAATAGGAACAGAAGGTGCATATCCACCATGGAATTCAAAAGATGCCTCAGGCAAATTAATTGGTTTTGAAGTAGAATTAGCTTGGACACTTTGTAGATACATTGGACAACAATGTGAAATCGTTGAGCAGGACTGGGATGGAATGATACCAGCTCTTATAATGAGAAAATTCGATGCAATAATGGCTGGAATGTCTATAACTGCAGAAAGACAAAAAGCAATTAGTTTTTCACAAGGCTATGCTGATGAAGTAGCTTCACTTGCTGTAATGAAAGGCTCAGATCTTGAAGGAATAAGTACTTCTGAAGGAATCAATCTTACAAAAAAAACAGGTGCAGTAAAAAAAGATCTTAAAACTTTGACTTCTGCATTAGCTGGAAAAACAGTCTGTACACAAACTGCTACAATTCACCAAAACTTTTTAGAGTCTGGTGATGTAGGTAAAATAAACGTAAGAACATATAAGACACAAGATGAAGTAAACTTAGATTTAACTTCTGGTCGATGTGATGTTGCATTAGCTGCAGCAGTAGCATTCACAGACTATGCAGAAAAATCAGGTAAACCAGTGGTACTTGTTGGACCAACATTTTCTGGTGGTGCATTTGGAAATGGCGTAGGTGTTGGAATAAGAAAAGATGACACTGAGCTTTTAAAAGCATTTAACAAAGCCATAGATAAAGCGAGAAAAAATGGAGACATTAGTAGAATTGCTACTAAATGGTTTGGCTTCGACGCATCTATGTAATTAATTTTAGATTTGGCGACTATGATATATAGTCGCCAGTCTTTATGGAACTTCTAGCATTTGGAAAAACTGGTTGGGGTGATGAGTTATTCATTGCTACTTTGATGACTCTTGCTGTTTCAATAACAGCAATGTTTATTGGCTTTCTTTTTGCATTAATTTTTACTCCTTTAAAGTTATCAAACAATAAATTTTTCAATCTTATTGCTAATTGTTATACAACTGTAATCAGAGGTGTTCCTGAATTATTAGTAATTTATCTTTTCTTTTTTGGCGGTAGTGGTGCAGTGATGTATGTTGCATCTATTTTTGGTTACAATGAGTATATAGAAATTAATGCATTTATCACAGGATCATTTGCAATAGGTATAATTTCTGGAGCATATTCAACTGAAGTTTTCAGAGGGGCTATTCAATCAATTGATAAAGGTCAGTTTGAAGCTTCAAAGGTTTTAGGTTTAAAGAAGCCAATTCACTTTTTTAAAGTAATCATGCCTCAAATGTTACGATTAGCTATCCCTAATTTAAGTAATGTTTGGCAAATAACACTTAAAGATACATCATTAATATCTGTAACAGGACTAGTTGAAATTATGAGACAATCATACATTGCTGCAGGATCTACAAGAGATCCATTATTTTTCTATTCATTTGCCGCAGTCTTATACTTACTATTAACTTACTTAAGCATGAAATTTATCAACCGATTGGAAATTAAATATAGCAAAGGATATTAATGGATTTTGATTTAATGATAAGTAGTTTCCCAAAGTTACTTAATGCAACTCTAATAACTTTGAAACTTTTATCTGTTTCTTTAGTTGTTGGTTTAATTTTAGGAATTTTGTTTTCTATTATGAGAATCAACAAAAATCCTATTATTAATAAATTTGCTTATGGATATTCTTATTTTTTTAGGGGTACACCGTTATTGGTTCAAATATTTATAATTTATTTCGGATTAGGACAATTAGAATTTATAAGATCATCATTTTTATGGATATTTTTAAAAGAACCTTATTGGTGTGCAATTATAGCTTTTTCTTTAAACACAGGGGCATATACATCTGAAATTTTACGATCTGCATTTGAGACAATTAAACCAGGTTTAATAGAGGCAGGTAAAAGTTTAGGGATTCAATCAAAAATTATTTTTTTTAAAATTCAAATACCAATTGCGATTAGACAATCATTACCTGCATATGGAAATGAAATAATTTTAATGTTAAAAGGAACATCTTTAGCTAGCACAGTTACACTAATGGATCTAACCGGTGTAGCAAAATATATTATCTCAACAACCTTTAAGCCGATTGAAGTTTTTATTGTAGCTGGTGGAATATATTTATTTTTGACTTTTTTAATTCACAACTTAATTAAATTTTTAGAGAAAAAATATAGTTTTTAATATCCAGTATACTCTTTAATTTCCTTAATTTTTGACCCAGTATGATTATTGATTTCCAATTTAATATTTCCCCTTTTGTCGTTTAAAAAATGTATATCTCTCGAAGTCTTTATAAAAACATCACCAAAATCAGAATTTTTTTCACATAGTCTTTTTTCATTTTCTATGTCCCACAATTTATTATTTATGTCCTTCAGCTCCTTAAAAAGATCGTTTAATTTATTGTCAATTTTTACATTCTTTTCAAACTGATTCTTTAAAATGTCATATTCTTCATTTATAAAATTAAGCTTACTAGGATCTTTGATTCTAATTTTTTTAATTTCTAATATGGATAATTTATCTAATAGCTCACCCACAGATACTTCAACTAGTATTTTATTCATAAAACATTATTCTATGTTAAATTGTTAAAAATATGTCTAATATTTTAGTAATCAAACATGGTTCTTTAGGTGATATAGCGCAAGCAAGTGGGGTAATTCAAGATATATTTGAAAATCATAAAGAGGATAAAATTTATTTATTAACAACCAAACCATATTTTGACTTATTTAAAAAAAATCCATATTTAACAGATGTAATTTTAGATAAAAGAGCATCTAGATTTAATTTGATCTACCTTTATCTTTTAATGAAAAAGATAAAAAAATATAATTTCTCAAAAGTTTATGATTTACAAAATTCATCAAGAACAAATTTTTATAAAAAAATTTTATTTCCTCAATCAAATTTTAATGTTTGGTCATCATCTGAAACAACAATACCAAAGGATAAATCTAAAGAGGAATTTGATAAAAATCCAGTTTTAGATAGATTCACACATCAACTTAAAATTTCTGGACTAAAGACTCAACATACACTGAGACCTGATTTTTCATGGAGTTGTGAAAATATTTCAAAATTGAAGTCAGAATTTAATTTAGATAAATATATTTTGTTATTTCCATTTTGCTCTCCACATCTAACTCAAAAAAAGTGGCCGTATTATAATGAGTTAATTGATTTAATTAAAACTAATTTAAATAACACCTATAAAATTATTGTTGCACCTGGTCCTAATGAGATTGAGCAAGCTAAACAAATTAATGCCGATTGCATTTTAGATAATGGAAAGCCTATAAATATTTCTCAGTTGTCATCTTTGATAAAAGAAAGTTGTTTTGTAGTAGCAAATGATACTGGTCCAGCACATATGGCAGCTCATTTAAACGCAAAAGGTATTAGTTTATTTGGACCTCATACAACTGCATTCAAAGTTAGTATCGAAAGAGAAAATTTTAAAGCTATCCAGGTAAATGATTTAAGTAAGTTAAGTCCTGAAAAAGTTTTTGAAAGACTTCAGGAAAAAATTTAATAATAAATTTTATTTGCTAAACCATAACAAAGTAAAGCACTCAAAATTGTGAATACAAGTGGCGCTATTACAGGTTCATTACCTGTTTTTTCATTAACACCCGTTTTATTAATTTTTACAGAGTAAAAATTACATAAAAAAATACACAAATTGTTTGCAAAAACTAAATTAAAGAAAGCCCATGTACCTTCTAATCCGGCAGGTCTTATAAAACCGATATAAATTGACATTAAAAAAACCGCCAACATAAAACCACCTGCTAATCTTATCATAATAGCACCAGTTGGATCGATGCTAAATTTTTCCATAAAACTTTTTGTTCCTACAATTGTTTGAAATGCGTAAACACCAACACCCAAAAAATGTACTAAAAAGATTATTAAATAAAAAATATTGTTAAATTTTTCAATCACACTTACAATTTATAAGATTCTTTTATAATCTTCAATAATGTTGTCCCAGTGAAATTTTTTAGAATTTTCTTTGGCTAATTTTCCAAAATCTTTATATTTTCTATCTTTAAGAAGTTTATCTATAGAGGAGTAAATTTCATCTAAACTATTCCCATCACAAATTAAACCAGTTTTTTCATGGATAATTGCATCAGATGCTCCGCCATCTTTGCCACCTAGAGATGGGACACCAAACTGCGCAGCCTCTACAAAAGCAATCCCAAAACCTTCAACAGATTTTTTATCAACTATTGATGGCATAACAAAAATATTTGAAGATGAAACAAGCGCATTTTTCAAGTCATTAGAGATATTTTTCATAAAGATTACTTGTTTTGATAATCCCAATTGATCAACTAATTTTTTTACATTTTCTTCTTCATCACCATATCCTATACAAACGTAAATTATATCAGGATATATTTCTTTTAAATTTCTTAATGCCATGATGATCTTTTCGTGATTTTTTCTTTTATCAAAGCGAGAAACTGTAATTAATCTATTTTTTTTTTCACCAAATATATCTTCTGCTTCTTTTAAATTTTTTTCAGGAATATTATCTACAGGCTCAATGCCTGGATTTATTATCATTATTTTTTCTGATTTTACACCTAACTCAATAGCTAAATTTTTTGTAAAATTTGAATTAGCTATTACATAATCAACATTATTTAAAATATTTAGAACTCTTTTATTTAACCAAGACCCTTTGTTATGGTTAATTTCTTTTGAATGTATTAAACAAATTTTTTTTACTTCAGTTTTTATATTTTCTAAGCTCTTCCAGTGATCAGCTATAATACATCTTACTTTCTTATTTTTTGTTAAAAAATCATTAATTAAAAATGATTTTCTAAATTTTCTGATTATCTTTGGTCCTTTTACTCTTTCAATTGAGAAAGAGACCTTTTCATCAAATATATTTGAATTTTCATGGTAATCAGCAAAAACTTTAACCATATCAAGTTTTGATAATGAAGTAGTAAGACCCCACATTAAATTCTGCATTCCACCAACCTTAGGAGGAAAATTCCTTGTTAAAACTAAAAACATTTTATTTTTTCCACTTTATATTGCAGCCCATACTCGGAATTTGATTTTGAGGACCATTGCCTGTTTCTGAGATTTGTTTAAGTGCATTGTATAAATCACCATTACCATCCCTCACTGGTTTTAAATCTTTTAATTCTCTAATTCTTCCCCTGTATTGAAGTTCTAATTTACTATTATAAGCAAAAAAATCAGGGGTACATACGGCACCATATTTTTTTGCTACATTTTGAGTATCATCATGAAGATATGGAAAATTAAAACTATTTTCTTTTGCAAATTCAATCATTTTTTCAAATGAATCTTCTGGATAATTTTTTACGTCATTGGAGCAAATTGCAACCGAATTAATTCCAAAGTTTTTTAGTTCATTACAGTCATTAACCAAATCTTTTATAATTGCTTTTACATATGGACAATGATTACAAATAAACATAATCAATGTTCCTTTTTCACCTTGAATATCTTTTAAAGAAAGTATTTTGTTTTCAGTGGATTTAAGTTTAAATTCTAGTGCTTTTTTTCCAAAATCACATATTGGAGTTTTTGTAAGAGCCATGATAAGTTACTATATAATTTATGTTTTATGATTTAAAAGATAAAAAACCAAAAAACTCTGGCGAAAATTGGGTAGCACCAAATGCTGTTGTTATTGGTGATGTTACTTTAGAAATAAATACAAGCATATGGTTTAATGCAACCCTTAGAGGAGATATAGAAAACATTCATATAGGTGAAGGATCAAACGTACAAGATGGATGTGTTTTGCATACAGATCCAGGTTGCCCTCTAAAAGTTGGAAAAGATGTTACAGTTGGTCATTTAGTTATGCTTCACGGTTGTACAATAGGTGACAATAGTTTAATCGGTATTGGTGCCGTAATTCTAAATAAAGCAAAGATTGGAAAAAATTGTATTATTGGGGCTAAAGCATTAATCACTGAAAACAAAGTAATACCTGACAACTCTTTAGTTGTTGGATCCCCTGGCAAAGTGATAAGGGAAGTAACAGACGAAGAAAAAAAAGCAGTTTGGGAAAATACTAAACATTATCAAGATAATTGGAAAAAATATTCAGAGTCTATATTTTAATTTTAATGTCTGAACACAGTGATTTAAAAAAAATTGGTCACCTATACCAAACAGATAAAATTGATCATGGCTATTTAGAGATCTATGAGAATTATTTTAATAAACTTCAAAATAAAAATCTTACAATACTTGAAATAGGTATCGCTGACGGTAAATCACTCTTAATGTGGTCGGATTATTTTAAGAACTCAAAAATAATTGGTATTGATATTCATAAAATTAATTTAGAAAAGAAAAAACTAAATAGAAAAAATATATTTGTTCATCAAGGATCACAAAGCGATAAAAAATTTATTGATGAAATAATAAAGGAATATACTGAATTTGACATTATAATAGATGATGGGAGTCACTTAGCAAAAGATGTTAAGAAAAGTTTTGAATTACTATTTCCTTCTTTAAAAGAAAATGGTCTTTATATTATTGAGGATATACAGACTAGCTATAATCATTTTTTTGGTGGAAACCCATTTGATTTAAAATATTCGAATTCGCACATGAATTTTTTTAAACAATTAACAGATAGTTTAAATTATCAAGAAATTGCGAATCCTTTTTATATTGAAAAAAAATATGATGGAAAAATTACAAATATTTCATTTTATCACAATATGGTATTTGTGAGAAAAGGTAATAATTACAAATTAAGCAGAGAGGTGATTAAACATTCTTACGAAGATATGAAATTTCTAGAAAAATCTGAAAGAACAGGAAAAAAATTACAATATTTTGTTAAATACAAAATCTTCTATAAACTATATACGCTTTTATTGTTTGTGCTCAATACATTAAAAAAACTAATATTATTTAGAATATAGGTTTATATTTTCATTATTTTGAAGCTAACTTTAATGCTAGGGTGTTTTTTTTTGAGTTTTTTTTTAATGATTTTAAATGATTGATTGTGGATTTTATTTTCTATAGATGTACTAAATTTATTATTACCATTAACAATTTTAGCTGCACCACAATCGTTATGGTTAATAACAATTAAATTACTAATTTTATGTAATTTAATTGAAGTTGCTAAATTTTCCCAAAAAGTAGAATGCCATTTTTTAAATTTTTTTGCTGTCACTCCTATTGATCCTCCAGCTATGGTGAAGGAGCTATATTTTCCTGTCAAATTTTTTTTCTTTAAGTAATTAAAAACTTTTGGTTGAAATCTTGGGTCAATACAGGACAAGACCATTGCTTTATATTTTTTCATTATGGTACTAACCACACTTCTTTATTATTTTCGAAATCAAATTTTGCCCTACGATGTCCTTTGGCCGCAAGATATAACCATTCAACAGACTTAATTTTACATTTAATTACAGTAAAATTTTTATATCCATCTTCACTTTGCTTCTTTGTATAATCAAAATTTTCTAATTGAGATATCATTCCAGATGTTGGGTTATTTGAGATTGTTCCTGGTGCACTGTCAGTAAGATAGCACCTTCTACTAATATGCTGTGTTTTTTTCCAAGATTCTTTGGTTATTGAGTTTTGATTATTAATTTCACAAATTGCTTTTACTCTTAATTGTATTTTTTCTTCTTTATCGTAAAAAAGCAATGATGCTTTGTTATTTTTTTTAAGTATTTCTATTTTTGGAGATCGAAGATCTGTATGGAACTGCAATAAATTATTTTTTTTGTCAGATTTTCTTAAAACAACTATTCTTCCTTCAACTTCATCTTGATGTGAACAAATAAAGACAGGAATTCTAAAAGATGATGCTCTGTTAGTCACAGCATCCTCTAGCATAGACCAATACTTATTCTGGATTTCTTCTAAATTATCATAGTATGCTGGCTGCATACCTTTTTACTTTCTAAACCTTTTGATTAAGCTAGATGTGTCCCAACGATTACCATTCATTTCTTGAACTTCAGCATAATATTTATCAACAAGCTCTGTAACAGGTAATAATGAACCATTCTTCTTTGCCTCTTCCATTGCTATTTTTAAATCTTTTCTCATCCAATCAACAGCAAAACCAAAATCAAATTTATCATCAATCATTGTTTTGTATCTATTTTCCATTTGCCAAGATTGAGCGGCACCTTTTGAAATGACTTCAATAACATCCTCCATATTCAATCCAGCTTTCATTCCAAAATTTATTCCTTCAGATAAACCCTGAACTAATCCTGCTATGCAAATTTGATTAACCATTTTAGCAAGTTGTCCACTTCCGGCTTTGCCAAGTAATTTCATTTTTTTACTGTAACAATCAATTTTATCTTTTGCTTTATCAAAGTCAGCTTGATTGCCACCAATCATAACAGTTAGCGCACCGTTTTCAGCACCAGCTTGTCCCCCAGATACAGGAGCATCTAATGCGCCAAATCCATTTTTTTTTGCGTGATCATAAATTTCTCTAGCAATTGTTGCTGAGGCTGTGGTGTTATCAATATAGATTGAACCTTTTTTAATTGTTTTAAAAGCACCATTATCACCAAACGTTACTTCACGTAAATCATTGTCATTTCCAACACATGTAAAAATGTATTCAGCATCTTTTGCTGCTTCAGCAGGTGTTTCTGCCATTTTACCATTATGATCCTTAATCCATTTTTCTGCTTTTGACTTAGTTCTATTAAAAACAGTTACATTGTGTCCACCTTTTGATATATAACCTGCCATTGGATAACCCATGACACCTAGACCTATGAAAGCAACATTACAACTCATATCTTATTTATATGTTTAAAAGTTTAAGTTTAAAAGTAATACTATTTGGATTTATCTTTACATTTTTTTCTAGTTTTGGACAGAGTTTTTTTCTTGGATTATTTAATTCTAGTATACGTGATGCACTTTCTATAACTCATGGACAATTTGGCTCAATTTATGCATCTGCAACACTTCTAAGTAGTTTTATTTTAATTTGGGTTGGAAAAAAAATTGACGATATAAATATTTTTAAATTTGCTTTTCTTGTAATTATAGCACTATCTTTTTCATGTTTTTTCTTCTCAAAAATTTCATCCATCAGTATCTTGTTTATAGCAATTTTTTTAATGAGATTTTCTGGTCAAGGAATGATGTCTCATACCGCTACTACAACAATTTCTAGATATTTTACAAAATCGAGGGGCAAAGCTTTAAGCACGGGGTGGTTTGGGCTTTCAACTGCTGAATTTATCTTACCTGTTTTAATTGTTTATCTTCTAACAATTTATGATTGGAGGAATATTTGGATATACACATCAATTATAATAATTTTGTTTTTACCAGTAATGTCTTTTTCTTTAATTAGAAACCTTAATTTTGACTCTAGAGAACCTGATAAAGAAAATCTGAATAGTAATGAAATTAAAAATTGGAAAAGAACAGAGGTATTAAAAGATTATAGGTTTTATATTTTATGCGCAAACATGCTCGCTATGCCTTGGATTGCAACAGGAACATTTGTTTATCAATCTTTTATTCTCTCGTCCAAAGCTTGGGGTCCATATGTAATAGCACAATCATTTATGGTTTACTCGGTTCTGTCCGTAATCACACTTTTTATTGCTGGCTTTTTAATTGATAAATTTACAAGTAGAAAAATATTGATATTTATGAATTTACCTCTCTTATTGTCAATCTTTGTAATTATATTTTTTAATCATCCGTTGACATCTTTTGTTTTCCTTGGACTAATTGGAATTACAAATGGATTAGCAAACGTTTTAGGATCTTCTACATGGGCTGAAATATATGGAGTGAAGTATATTGGGTCAATTAAAGCTTTAACAACTGCTTTAATGGTTTTTGCGACTGCTTTTGGAACTGCTTTGTTTGGTTTTTTAATTGATAAAGGATTTTCAATTGAGGGAATAGCAGTAATTTCTGGTGTTTATATTTCCCTATCTTTAGTTTTACTTTTTTTAGTTAAAAACAAACTAAATCCAGTGAAATTAAAATAATAAACATCTTGATTTATCGAATTCTTGAGTATAAATACCTCGCATGGCTAGAGTAACAGTAGAAGATTGTATAGATAAAGTAGAAAGTCCCTACGAATTAGTATTAGTTGCAAAAGAGAGAACAACCCAACTTAATTCAGGTGTAGAACCAACTGTAAGTATTGATAATGATAAAAATACTGTAATTTCACTAAGAGAAATTGCTAAAGAGAATGTAAAAGTTTCAGACTTAAAAGACAGTGCTGTATACAAACTCAGAAAACATGTAGAGCAATTAGATGATACTTCATTAGAGGATGAAGAAGTAGGGGACGATTTTGAAAATCTTTATAAAGGTGAAATTTCAAAAAGTGGTGCACCAATACTGCCATCTAAAAGAGCCAGAAAAATTCCAGAAAAAATTCAAGTAACAAAAGACGATTTAGTAGAGATATCAGGTGGAGCCAAAACTGAAGTGAATGTTGATGCAGCTCAAGCTGATAATACTGAAAATGATGATGTCTCTTTAGATCAAGTTTCTGAGGCTGAGGAACAAACGCAAGACCAAAGTTCTCAAGATACAGAAAATAATTCTTAAATTATTTAACAAATTCTTTAATAATTTTTTCTCTATGTTCGTCTAAATCTGGAATGTCACCTCTAGTTGTCTCGTCCTTATAAGTTGACATTTTAATTGGATTTCCTGCTAATTTAAAGTCACCAACAACTTTGTGAAATGCTTTAACAATCATATTTCTTGATTCAATTTGAGGATTCTCAACCGCTTCTTTAATATTGTAAATAGGTCCACAAGGAATTTTATCTTTCTCCATTTCTTTAACCCATTCAGATGTTTTTTTATTTATAAGTTTTTCTTCAAGTATTTTTTTTAGCAGATCAATATTTTTAGATCGTGATGAATTTGAATTAAATTTTTCATCTTTTGATATTTCTGAAATATTTAAAACATTACATAATTTTTCGAACAATTTATCATTTCCAGCAGCTATAATTATATAACTATCTTTAGTTTTAAAAGCTTCAAATGGAGCAATAGAAGGGTGCCTAGATCCTAATGGTTTTGGAATTTCATTGTTTGATAAATATCTTGCTATAGCATTTTCTAAAATTGCAATTTGACAATCTAACATTGAAACATCAATAAACATTCCTTTACCAGTTTTTTGTCTATCATAAAGAGCCGCATTAATTCCGATAGCTGTAAATAAGCCAGCTGTTATATCTCCTATAGAGGTTCCAACTCTTGTGGGTTCGGAGTTTGGCTGACCTGTAACACTCATTAAGCCACCCATTCCTTGTACAACCATATCATAAGCAGGCAATTCCTTTAAGGGACCAGTTTGACCAAATCCAGATGCTGATGCATAAATTAAATTTGGATATTTTTTGCTCACATCTTTCCAACCATACCCCCATTTTTCCAAGGTTCCTGGTTTAAAATTTTCAACAAGGATATCTGCTTTTGCTAAAATTTTTTCAAAAATTTTTTTATCATCTTCATTTTTTAAATTTAAAGCTATACTTTCTTTACCTCTGTTTAACGACATAAAGTATGCAGAATAATCTTTAACAAATGGTCCAAATTTTCTTGAGTCATCTCCAATCTCAGGAGCCTCAATTTTAATAACTCTTGCCCCTAAGTCTGACAATATCATTGTGCAATAAGGTCCAACCAATACTCTTGTTAAATCTATAACTATAAGGTTTTTTAAAGGTCCATCCATAACATATGTGCTTACTTTGTAGCCTTGACTCTTATCAATATCTTCATTTTAATGCATTAATTAAATAATAATAGAGGAGATAATAATGTTTAAAAAAGTATCATTATTTTTAACTTCATTAGTTTTTGTTTTCACTACTATTGGTTCTGCTTTTGCTGTAACTTTAAAAGCTAGTCACCAATGGCCAGGTACTCCAAGAGCTGATGGATCATATGACCCTCGTCATGAAATGGTTCAAATCATTGCAGACGAAGTCAAAAAAGCAAACGTTGGAATAGATATAAGAATTTATCCAGCTAAATCATTATACAAACCAAAAGAACAATGGAAGCCAATGACTACTGGTCAATTGGATATTTCTGCATTCCCATTAGCTTACGCATCAAAATTCCATCCAGAATTTGATGCTACTTTAATGCCAGGAACAGTTAAAAACCATAAGCATGCATTAAGATTTAATAAAGGTCCAATGATGACTGAAATTAAAAAAATCATAAATGATGCTGGTGTGGTTGTTTTATCTGATGCTTGGTTAGGCGGTGGTTTTGCTTCAAAAACTAAATGTATAAAAAATCCTAGTGATGCCAAAGGACAAGTGATGAGAGCTGCAGGAAAAGCATTTAACCAAATGTTAGAAGCAGCAGGGGCAGGTATTCAAAGTATGCCTTCATCTGAAATTTATACTGGCCTTCAAACAGGTGTATTAACTGGAGCTAACACAAGTTCAGGAAGTTTTGTAAGTTATAAAATTTATGAGCAAGTTTCATGTGCAACTCCTCCAGGAAAATTTGGTTTATGGTTTATGTATGAACCAATCCTTATGTCAAAAAAATCTTTTGATGCTTTAAGCTCAAAGCAACAAAAGGCTTTGATGAAAGCTGGAAAAAAAGCTGAAAAATATATGACAGCACAGGTAGAAAACTTAGATAAAAAGTTTGAAGAGGCTTATAAAGCTGCAGGTGTTAAGTTAGTATATATGGATGCAAAAGACCATGCTGCATGGGTAGAGATTGCTAAGCAATCTTCACACAAAGCATTTGCTGACAAAGTTCCAGGTGGCGACAAGCTAATGGAAATGGCTTTATCAGTTAAATAAAATAATATATAAAAACCCCTATTTAACCATTTAGATAGGGGTTTTTTTATGAAAAAAAAATATCTTCAGTTTTGTGACTTAATAGCTAAAGCATGTGGTGCTTTTGCTGTATTAGCATTACTCTTATCAATCTTGGTAATAGTTGAGCTTGTTTTTGAAAGATATTTTTTTCAAAGAGCAATCACATGGCAAACAGAACTTGTCACTATGTTATTAGTTGCCTCAACTTTTATAGGAAGTGTTTATGTACTTAGTGAGAAAGCTCATGTTAGTATGGAATGGATTTACGATTTTTTATCAAAGAAAAATATTATTAGATTAAAGATTTTTACATCTTCTATAAGTTTGTTATTTTTCTTAATTTTATTTTATTTTGGATTTTTAATGGTAGAGGAGGCATTTACCAAAAATTACTCTACAGGTACAGTTTGGGATCCACCATTATGGATACCATACTCATCAATGATGCTAGGTGCTTTATTGATGATATTACAGTACATAGCAGAAATTATTAAATTAATTGATGATGAGGATTATAATTAAATGGATCCATTGATAATAGCTTTAATTGTTGCAGTTTTTACTTTATTGGTACTTTTTTCTGGGATTCCAATTGCTTTTGGTTTGAGTTTTGTTTCGATTGCATTGTTAGTATCATTCGAAGGTTTTCAAATGCTCGATGTTTTTGCTGAAACATTTTTTGCAGGACTTAACTCATTTGTTTTGCTTTCTATACCAATGTTCATTTTGATGGGAATGGCTGTAGCAAATTCTCCAGCTGGAAAAGATTTATATACAGGATTAGATAGGTGGCTCTGGAGAGTACCAGGAGGATTAGTAATTTCTAATATTGGAGCTTGTTCAATTTTTGCAGCTTTAAGTGGATCAAGCCCCGCAACTTGTGCAGCGATTGGAACAATGGGAATACCAGAAATGAGAAAAAGAGGATATTCAGATCAAATTGCAACGGGAACAATAGCAGCAGGTGGAACTTTAGGAGTTTTAATTCCTCCAAGCATTGTTTTAATTGTTTACGGAATTGCAACTGGTACATCTATTGGTAGATTGTTTTTATGTGGTCTTATTCCAGGATTTATGTTGGCAGGTATGTTTGCTATATGGGCGTTAATTCATAGTTATTTTATTGATAAAGATGCAGCAAAAGCATTAAGAAATAGAGTAAAGCCAACCTTAAAAGAAAAACTTGAAGTATTACCAAGAATTCTTCCTTTCTTAGCGATCATAGCGGGTGTTTTGTATGTTCTTTATGGAGGAGTGGCAACACCATCGGAGGCATCTGGTGTAGGAGCATTTTTAGTTTTTGTATTAATTGCTGTTGTTTATAAAATTTATCAGCCAAAAAAGATTTGGAACATAGTTAAAGTTTCAATGAAGGAAAGCGTAATGATAATGTTCATTATTGCTGCCTCTTATCTTTTTGCATTTACTCTATCACAACTTTATGTAACTCAATCTTTAGCGCAGAGTATGGTTGATTTAAGCTCTAACAAATGGGTAGTATTCATTTTAATAAATATATTTCTTTTAATAGCAGGTTTCTTTTTGCCTCCAGTTGCAGTCATTGTTATGACTTCAGCAATATTATTACCTGTGATTACAACATTAGGTTTTGATCCTTATTGGTTTGCAATAGTATTTACCATAAATATGGAAATTGGTTTAATAACGCCACCCGTAGGTTTAAATCTTTATATTATAAAAGGAATTACTCCAGACGTTAGTTTGTCAGAAATTTTAAAAGGATCTATACCATTTATGATAATAATGGCTTTAGCTATAGTAATTTTATGTATATTTCCTGAGATCGTTACTTGGTTACCTGATAAAATTATGGGTAAAGCACTTGGATACTAAAAAAAAAATAAATAGAAAAGTTTCGGTAGCACCTATGATGGACTGCACCGATCGCCATGATCGTTACTTTTTAAGATTAATTAGTAAAAATGTGATGCTGTATACAGAGATGGTTGTAACCAAAGCTGTTTTACGTGGAGATAAACATAAACTTTTAAAATTCAATAATTTAGAGAAACCATTAGCTTTACAAGTTGGAGGTTCTGACAAAAAGGAATTAGCAGAGGTAGCAAAGATAGCAGAGGATTATGGTTATGACGAAGTGAATATTAATTTAGGCTGTCCAAGTAAAAAGGTTCAAAAAAATTCCTTCGGAGCTTGTTTAATGAAAGAACCAGATCTTGTATCCGAGTGTTTAGCGGAAATGAAAAACTCTTGCAATATTCCAGTGACTGCAAAAACTAGAATAGGCTTTGATGATACTGAAGAATTTGACTATCTAAATATGTTTATTAATAAAATGAAGAGCTCAGGCTGTAAAACAATTATTCTTCATGCAAGAAAAGCAATACTAAAAGGCTTAACACCAAAACAAAATTTAAATATTCCTAAACTAAATTATCAGATGGTTTATGATATTAAAAAATCAAATCCTGATCTAGAAATTATTATTAATGGTGGAATTACTGACACCGATCAAATACAAAAACATTTAAATTTTTGTGATGGTGTAATGATTGGTAGAGCAATTTATCAAAATCCTTATTTCCTTAAAGATATTGAAAATGTTATTTTTAAAAACTCAAATATTTCATCACGCGAGAAAATTGTAAAACAAATTCTAAAATATCTGGAGGAAGAAATTAAACTTGGAACAAAAGTAAACCAGGTCATGAGACATACTGTAGGACTTTATTTTGGTCAACCTGGTTCTAAAGAATGGAAGAAGTATTTAAGTGATAATATGATGGCAAGAGACTCTGATTTCCAAAAATCTAAACACATAATGACAATTGTACAAAATAACGAAAAGGCTAATCAGGCAAATACTTAATGGAAGCTTTAAATTTAAATGAGATAATTAATTTATTATCAGTTCTTGCATTAGCAGCAGCTATCGCTGGTTTTATGGCTGGACTTTTAGGTGTGGGTGGTGGAATAATTATGGTTCCAGCTTTGTATTATGCTTTTACAGTTTTGGATTTCGATATTGTTACAAGAATGCATTTATCAGTTGGAACTTCGTTAGCAATAATAATTCCAACTTCAATTATTTCTACCAAAACTCATATGGAATATGATGCCGTTGATTTTAAAATGGTTAAGTCTTTTGGTTTATTTATAGTTGCAGGTGTAATTGCTGGAACTTTTTTGGCTGTAAATATGAAAACACCTGCTTTAGTTTTATTTTTCTCAATTTTTGCTTTTATGGTTGGACTATTTTTTATTTTTTTAAGAGAAAAGTTGGTTGATAATCCAAAAACCATATCAGACTTTGTAAAAAAAATATCTGGTGTAATAATTGGCTTTATATCTGTTCCATTAGGAATTGGAGGCGGTTCTTTAATGGTTCCTTTTATGAGAACTTTTGGTTACGATATCCGAAAATCTATTGGAACTGCAGCTGCAGTAGGATTTTTAATCGCTGTAAGTGGTACAATTACAATGATTACTGGAGGAAAAATTGTTAATAATGTAACGACGCCTTTTAGTTTTGGCTATATAAACTTGTTAGGTTTTTTGGTATTTGTTCCTGTGACAATGATAATGGCACGTTTAGGTGCTAAAGCTGTCTATAGAATAGATAAAAAATTATTAAGTAAGATTTTTGGAACATTTCTAATAGCTGTTTCAGTAAGATCATTTATTGAATATTTAAATATAAGTTAATTAATATATAGATAATAAAATGTTTAATTTAAAAGATATAATTTCATCAATTGCTGACGCTGGAAAAAAATTATTTAAAAAAAGCACAGTTGTAAAAAAAAATGATGTCGAAACTATAATTACACTTTGCGATGATTTGCTTTCAAATAAAGGAGCTGCATTTGGTATTACAGTTGCAAGAGACGTAACAGATTTATATCAAACTTTGTCTCATGAAAATAAATTGTTATTTTTTAAAAAGATTAACGAAAAATATAAACCAAGTCATAGTAAGGTAGAGGCAGCTATAGATATATATAAGAAAAAACAAGACGATAAAAATTTATTTGAGTTATTTAGAATTGCTGAAGGTCAAAGAAGAGAATTATTTACAAGAATGAATATGGCGCCTAATGGAACACCTGTGATTTTAAGTATAAGAGAGGATCTAATAAGTTTTCTTAAAGATAATCAAGAGCTTACCCCATTAGATAATGATTTAAGGCATTTATTTAAATCATGGTTTAATCCAGGTTTTTTAAAGTTAGAAAAAATAACTTGGGAAACAAAAGCTGCAATATTAGAAAAAATTATTAAGTATGAGAGAGTTCATCATATTAAAGATATGAATGATCTTAAAATAAGATTGGGTGAGGATAGAAGATTTTTTTCCTATTTTCATCCAGCACTCGATGATGAACCAATTATATTTGTGCAGGTAGCTTTAACAAAAGGCTTAGGCAAGTCAATACAAGAATTACTTAAACCAACAACTGCAGGAAATAAAAAAAATGATACTGCAACCTTTTACTCTATTAGCAATTGTCAAGAGGGTTTATCAAGAGTTACACTTGGGAATTTTTTAATTAAGAGAGTTGTTTATGAAATTCAGGAAGAACTTCCGCACATTAAAAACTTTGGAACCTTATCACCAATACCTGGCTTTAGAGACTGGTTCTCATATTTAGAAGATGAAAAAATTAAAATAATTACTGGTTTTCCTCCAGAGAGTATCAATTTTCTTAAATCAGCAGATTTAAAAATTGGTGATACTAGAATTTTGGGGAATAAAGAGTCAATGATTAAATTAGTAATGCACTATCTAACAAATGAAAAAAACAAAAAAGGCTTTCCTATTAATGACGTAAGTAGATTTCACCTAGGTAATGGAGCAATAATAGATGATATAAATATTAATGCTAACGTTTCAGAAGTTGGATTTCAAAGATCATTTGGAATTATGGTGAACTATCTATATGAACTGAAAGATATTGAACAAAATCACGAAAATTACGTTAACAATAAAAAAATTAATGTTTCAGATAAACTTAAAAAATATTTATAATCTTAAAGACCAAAATATTTGTAGGTCCTTTTGATTGATATAATTTCATCCAATAATTATATTTTTTTCATCCTTTTGATGATTATTGCTGCAATTCCAGTTGGTTTCTGTGCTGGATTATTTGGAATAGGGGGAGGGTTAATATCTGTACCTTTTCTTTTTTTTATTTTTGATACATTAATTATCGATAAACAATACATAATGCATTTATCTGTTGGTACTGCATTTTCAATAACTATTATGACGTCATCAGCTTCTGTTATGACACATAGAAAACATAGAGCAGTAGATTTTAATTTATTAAAAACATTTGGCTTATTTGTAGGTATAGGGGTTATATTTGGAACATTATTAGCCTCATTTTTAAATACAAAAACCTTGGTTCTACTTTTTTCAGTTATTGTGTATTTTTTTGGGGCCTACTTACTATTAATTCAAGAAAACTCAAAAAAGTTTAAAGCAAAATTTAATATATTATCTAAAATAATATTAGGTTTATTTTCCGGATTTGTTTCTGCACCAATGGGAATTACTGGGGCAATGATTAATGTGCCAATACTAAAGTATTTTGGCTATTCTATTAAAAAGGCTATTGGCACCGCGGCATCAATAGGATTTATAATTTCTTTATTTGGAGCGATTGGATTTTTTACATCAGGAACTTTATTGAGAACAAATCTTCCATTCAGTATCGGTTTTATAAACATTCCAGCTTTTCTAATTTTTGTTCCAATTACAACTATTATGGCTAGAGTAGGAGCTAATACAGTTCATTCTATGGATAAAATAAAAGTTCAAAGATTTTTTGGGATATTTCTTTATATTATTGGAACAATTTTTATATATAGATTTTTGAACCTTTAAGAATTAATTTTCAGCAGTTATATTTAGTTTAATCAGATCTTTTTTGTCTACTTCTTTACACCATAGCTCATAACTTTCACACATACGCCATAACAGATCAAAAGAATTTTGAGTATTCGACAAAGGAAATGAACTTTTTGCAAAATATGTATTATTTGAAAAATTAAGTTTTTCCATTACTGAGTCTTTTTGAACTTTTAACAGATTTATTGTTTCCTCTGGAATTTTTAGTTTTGTTTCTTTATTAACGTAATTATTTTCTTTTATGTCATCAAACAATTGGTTATGAAAATTTCCACATTTTATCTCGATATATTCTTTCGAAGTTGAAAACATTTCAATTGCTTCTATTATAGTGATACCAGGATTATCTTTTTTTATTTTAGTTACACTAGTGTAGATCTTTTCAGCCACATATAGCATAAGTGGTTTGGATCTATCTTTTTTCATTTGTAAAATTAAATATTTTTAATTTCCTCAAAAACTTCTTTAGCATGATCTTTAACTCGAACATTATGCCAAACTTTGTGAACTTTTCCATTAGCTTTTATAATTATAGTAGTTCTAATAATACCCATATATTCTTTTCCAAGAAATTTTTTTTTACCCCACACACCATATTTTTTTAATACTTTTTTTTTTTCATCAGATAATAAATCAAATTTAAGTTTATATTTTTTTTTAAATTTTAAATGGGTTTCTATATTATCAGCCGATATACCATAAACGACCGTATTATTTTTTAATATTAAACCATTAAGTTTACTAAAGTCTCGAGACTCTAAAGTACATCCAGGAGTATCATCTTTAGGATAAAAATATAAAATTATATTTTTATTTTTAATCTTACTTAATTCAAATATTGAACCATTTGTAGAGGGAAGCTTAAAGTTTGGAGCTTTTTTATTTTCAGAAATTTTCATTTTAGAATAAGGGGACATATAAATTATATTATCCCCTTTTTCAATTCATTAACCTTTAAAAAGCTCTAAAGCACTATTTAATAATTCTTCAGACTTTCCATGGTTACCAGAGTCATGAGCTTTCATACCTTCATCTCTAAGTTTTTGCGCTTCTGCAATTTTTTCATCAATTTGTTTTGCCATCATCGGACAAGATCCTGCAAATGCAGACCCTGTAAAACAAATTAAAGATAATATAATTATTAATTTTTTCATAAATTTCCTTTCTATGTTTTAAATAGTCAAATTTTTTAATTTTATGATGCGACAAATTAGAAAAAAAACTTTTAGTTTCGGATGCTAGTAATAAGCATGTTTATAGCAATGAATAGATTTAAAATTGTTTTGGGAAAAGAAGAAAACTTTGAGAAAGTTTGGAGTGATAGAGATACTCACCTTAAAGGAGTTCCTGGCTTTAAAAATTTTAATTTAATAAAAGGTAATAAGTTTGAAAATCACACATTGTATGCTTCTCACAGTATTTGGGAAACTAAAGAACATTTTATAAATTGGACCAAATCAGAGGCTTTTAGATTGGCACATAAAAATGCTGGTCAACATAAAGATCTTTATATCGGAGCTCCTAACTTTGAAGGTTTTGAAGTTGTTATTTAATGATTATTGACAATATACCTTATTATTTGGCGTCTGGAATTCTCGGTATCATGCTATTTTTCTCATTTATTGTTGCGCCTATTACTTTCACAGTCTTAGACGAAAATGCCTCAAGAAAATTTATAAGAAAAATATTTCCATATTATTATCTAACAAATTTAGCATTAAGCTTAACATGCGTTATATGCTTTTATCTCATTCAACAAATAACGACTGATTTCTTTTTAATTCTTGTAATTTCTTTATTATTTATAATTTCAAATTTTATATTAATGCCATTAATCAATAAATTTAAGGACAGTAATCAAGAAAAAAAATTTAAATATTCGCACGCATTATCAGTTTTGATAAATTTTCTTCAATTATTTATTCTGATATACGTCCTTTTTTAAAAAAAATTTTCTAATCCAGTGTATGCAAAAAATATAACGATTAACCAAATTAATCCTTTAACGAAGAAAAAAATAAAACCACTAAAAATAAAAAATTTTGAATACTTATTTTTTTTTAATTTTAAAAGTAAACTCTTAAATTTTGACATTAAACTTATTAAATCTTTTGGTCGTATTCACCAATTTTGCCAGTTTTTTGAAGCAAGCCATCAATAAAATCAAAAATTTTTTTCTTTCTCTCCTCGGATGATGGACTTTCTGTGACAACAACTAAAGATGGCTTATTAGAGGAAGCCCTTATTAAACCCCAAGAACCATCTTCAAAAGAAAACCTAATTCCATTTACAGTAAGTATATCTTTGATCTCTTGACTATCAATTTTAATTTTTTTGTTTTTAATTTCCGTTATTTGTTTCACTATTTCATCAACGACATTATATTTTTCATCATCTTTACAAAAAGGTGCCATAGTTGGTGATTGAAATGTATTTGGTATTGATTTGATTATCTCACTCATATTTTTATTTTCATTATCTAATAGATGACAAACTTGAATTGCAGAATTTATTCCATCATCATAACCGTAGCCTAAAGGTTGATTAAAAAAAAAGTGGCCACTTTTCTCAAACCCGGCCAAAGCGTTTTCGGTATTTACTTTTCTTTTAATATGAGAATGACCCGTTTTCCAATAAATAGTTTCACAATTATTTGAAGCTAGTATTTTGTCAGTGTTAAACAAACCAGTTGATTTTACGTCAACCACAAATTTAGATTTTTTATGATCTTTTGATAAATTTCTAGCAATCAGTAATCCAATTTTGTCTGAAAAAATTTCTTTACCTTTATTGTCTATTACACCACATCTATCGCCATCACCATCAAAACCAAAACCTATGTCAGCATTATTATCTATTACAGCTTTACTTATAGCATGCAACATTTCCATGTCTTCAGGATTTGGATTATACTTTGGAAATGTCCAATCTAATTTACAATCCAATTCTACAACCTCACAGCCAATTCCTCTTAAAATATCTGGAGCAAATATACCAGCTGTACCGTTACCACAAGCTGCTATTACTTTTATTTTTTTATTTAGCTTATTTTTTTTAATTAGATCATTTTTATAAACATCTTGAAAATTTTCTATTTTCTTTTCCTTTCCTTTTCCTTCTAAAAATTTACTTTTTAATGTGATTTCTTTAAGTTCTTTCATTTCTTCAGGCGCATGAGTTAAGCCTTTTTTGATACCCATTTTTACACCTGTCCAACCATTCTCATTATGACTTGCTGTTACCATTGCAACAGCATCACTATCTAAATTAAATTGCGCGAAATAAACCATTGGTGAAAGAGACAAACCCAAGTCCTCTACGAAACATCCTGTAGAGATTAAACCTTTTTTTAAATTTTCTTTTATCTCTTCACTATAGGATCTATAATCATGACCCACTACAACTCTTGGATTATTCTTTCTTGTGTGATGAATTATTTGACTTCCAAGACCTTTTCCTAAATTAACGATTCCCCCAAGATTTATGTTTTCTGGGTAAAGCCATCGTGCGTCATATTCCCTAAAACCAAAAGGATCTATTTTTACAAGATTGTCCATATTGATATTTCTATATTTTTTTTATTTTTTGGTTGCAAAAAAATTCTTATGTTCTATATATGTTCTGTTGATTTTTAATTTATATAGTATATTAAACAAATCTACATACAACATATAGTTGTTTAACATAAATATAAGGGAATTATGAATAAATTAGTGTCTCAGGCAATCAAGAAAGCTGTCTCTGAATACAAAAATACCGAAAAATTACAAGATTTAACCAAAGATAAAAGACCAGACCTATTCTCGTTAAACACGAATACAGAGTTATTCCAAAATTCCAGAGGTATAACAATAAAGATCGATAGAAGTAGAGATAATAATTTGACTGATTTCGGTAGAGCGACACTAAGCGATAGATACCTTGGTGAGAACGAGTCTTTCCAAGATCTTTTTGCGAGAGTTGCTAGTCATTATGCTGATGACAATTTACATGCACAAAGAATCTATAATTACATAAGCAATCTCTGGTTCATGCCAGCAACACCAGTTTTATCGAATGGCGGAACTAAGAGAGGACTTCCAATTTCATGTTTCTTAAATGAGGCTGGTGATAGTTTAAATGGAATTTTAGACCTATGGAGTGAGAATGTTTGGTTAGCTGCAAGAGGCGGAGGTATTGGAAGTTACTGGGGCAATCTTAGGTCAATAGGAGAAAAAATTGGAAGAGTTGGAAAAACTTCTGGAATTATACCTTTTATAAAAGTTATGGACTCTTTAACTATGGCAATCAGTCAAGGATCTTTAAGAAGAGGTTCTGCTGCTTGCTATCTACCAATCGATCATCCAGAGATAGAAGAATTTATAGAAATGAGAAGACCAACTGGTGGAGATCCAAACAGAAAAGCTTTAAATTTACATCATGGGGTTTTGGTATCAGACGCTTTTATGAGAGCTGTTGAACTAGATGAGCAATGGGCTCTAAAAAGTCCGAAGGATGGAGCAGTTCAAGCAACTGTTTCAGCTAGAAATTTATGGATTAGGCTTTTAACTGCAAGAATAGAAACAGGCGAACCTTACATCATTTACATAGATACAGTAAATAGAATGATACCACAACACCACAAACTTGCTGGTCTTACAGTTAAGACATCTAATTTATGTAGTGAGATTACTTTACCAACTGGTATTGATAAAGATGGAAGAGATAGAACAGCAGTATGTTGTTTATCGTCTTTAAATGTTGAAAAGTATGATGAATGGAAAGATGATGAAAACTTTATTGGTGATGTAATGAGGTTTTTAGATAATGTATTAACTGATTTTATTGAAAATGCTCCAGAACAATTTAGTGATGCAACATATTCAGCAATAAAAGAAAGAAGCGTTGGTTTAGGTGTTATGGGTTTACATTCATTCTTTCAGAAAAAAATGATTCCATTAGAGTCGGTTATGAGTAAAGCATGGAATAAAAAAATATTCGAACATATACATAAATATGTTGATAAAGCATCTAAAGATTTAGCCGAGGAGAGAGGACCATGTCCAGATGCTGCCGAGTATGGAATTAATGAAAGGTTTTCAAATAAAACTGCTATAGCTCCTACCGCATCAATCTCAATAATTTGTGGTGGAACTTCTCCAGGTGTTGAGCCTATAGCCGCTAACAGCTATACACACAAAACACTTTCAGGCTCTTTTAATGTAAGAAATAGACACCTTAAACAATTACTAGAAAAATACGGAAAAAATAACGACGAGGTTTGGTCAAGTATAACTACAAATCAAGGTTCAGTTTCTCATTTAGATTTTTTAACTCAAAATGAAAAAGATGTATTTAAAACTGCTTTTGAACTTGATCAAAAATGGATTATAGAATTGAGTGCTGATAGAACCCCACACATTTCTCAAGCACAATCAATAAATATATTTTTACCTGCAGATGTACATAAAAAAGAATTACATCAAATACACTTTCAAGCATGGAAAAAAGGCTTGAAAAGCTTGTATTACTGTAGGTCGAAATCAATTCAACGAGCTGAAAATGTTAATGATGCAAATTCAACAGACATTACAGCAAACGTTTATAAATCAAAAAAACAACAAGACAACCAACCAGAATACGAGGAGTGTTTATCATGTCAGTAATAAAACAAGAGAAAAAAGAAATTATTCAACCAAATAAAATGGGTTTATTAGTCGAAAACCCAGTTTACAAGCCTTTCAGATATCCATGGTGCTACGATGCATGGTTAACCCAACAAAGAATTCATTGGCTTCCTGAAGAGGTTCCTTTAGGTGATGATGTTAGAGATTGGCAAAAAAATCTGACGCAAGCTGAAAAAAATCTATTAACACAAATTTTTAGATTTTTTACACAAGCAGATGTAGAAGTAAATAATTGTTATTTAAGACACTATACAACTGTATTTAAACCAACAGAAGTTTTAATGATGATGACGGCTTTTGCAGCAATGGAAACAGTCCACATCGCAGCATATTCACATTTGCTAGACACTATTGGAATGCCAGAATCTGAGTATTCAGCTTTCATGAAGTACAAAGAGATGAAAGATAAATATGACTATATGCAAAACTTTAATGTAAACTCAAAAGAGGATATAGCAAAGACTGTTGCAGTTTTTAGTGCATTTACGGAAGGACTTCAGTTATTTGCAAGTTTTGCAATTTTATTAAATTTTCCAAGATTTAATAAAATGAAAGGTATGGGGCAAATCGTAACTTGGTCTGTTCGTGACGAAACTTTACATTGCAACTCTATGATTAGAATTTTCAAAGAGTTTATTAAAGAGAATCCAGAAGTTTGGACTCCTAAACTTAAAAAAGAGCTTTATGAAGCGTGTAGAACAATTATCGAGCATGAAGACGCTTTTATTGATCTAGCTTTTGAAATGGGTCCAATGCAAGGTTTGACTGCTCAGGAAGTAAAAGACTATATAAGGTTTATCGGTAACAGAAGATTAACCCAGCTTGGTCTTGAACCAATTTATAAAGTTGATAAAAATCCTCTAACTTGGTTAGATACCATGTTGAATGCTGTTGAACATATGAACTTCTTTGAAGGAAGAGCAACAGAATATTCAAAAGCATCGACTAGAGGAAACTGGACAGAAGCGTTTAGTTAATTATCTCTGATTTAATTGAACAACTTTTCTGTGTTGGTTACCTTTGTAACTAGCTAAAGGTCTGATTAGTTTATTCGCAGCGTGTTGTTCCATTATGTGTGCTGACCAACCTGTAATTCTGGAAATTACAAATATTGGTGTAAAAAAATCTGTATCAAAACCCATTAAGTGATAAGTAGGCCCAGTTGGATAATCTACGTTTGGATGTATATTTTTTCTATTAATCATTACTTTTTCAACAATGTCGTAAATTTTTTCAAATTTTTTATCTTTTTTAATTTTAGCAACTTTTTCAAAATATTTTCTCATCGTTGGAACTCTTGAGTCACCAGACTTATAAACTCTATGACCAAAGCCCATTACAACTTCTTTTTTATCTAAAGCGTTATTAATCCATTTAAGTGCATTTTCAGGAGTCTTAATTTTATTCATCATGTGCATTACTTCTTCATTTGCACCTCCATGAAGAGGTCCTTTTAAACTCGCTATAGCTCCTGTTATGGCTCCGTGAATATCAGATAAGCTGCTTGTAATAGTTCTTGCAGTGAATGTTGATACATTAAAACTATGTTCTGCGTATAAAATTAGAGAAACATCAAAAGCTTTGACAATTTCCTTTTGTGGTACTTTACCAAAGCACATGTAAAAAAAATTTTCAGCAATATTTAGGTCTTTTTTTGGTTTAATAATCGTTTTCCCTTTTCTCAATCTATAAAAGGCTGCTAAAGCAGTAGGTGTTTTAGCTAAAATTCTAATAGCTTTTCGCATGTTTGCCTCTGGTGAAGAGTCTGTCGTTTCCTTGTCTTCTAAGCCCATTATACTAACAGCTGTTCTTGCTACATCCATTGGATGAGCTTTTTTAGGCATCTTTTTTAAAATTGAATAAAGGTCTTTAGATAATTCTCTATTATTTTTTTCTTCTTTTTCAAATTTTCTAAGCTGAATAGTATTTGGAAGATCTTTATTTAAAATTAAGTATGCAACTTCCTCAAATCTACAATATTCACATAGGTCTTGAGCTGCATAACCCCTATAAGTAAGAGAATTAATTTCTGGCATAACTTTTGAAACTTCTGTCTCATCAACAACTATTCCAAGTAAACCTTTTTTTATATCTTCACTCATTATTCATGACCCTCTGTGTTAAAATTATAAATTTTTTCGTCTAAACTATTATATTTTTCATAATCGACAAGCTCATATAATCGTTTTCTGGTCTGCATTTTATCAATAATATTATTTTGATGTCCATTTACATAAATGTCCCTCAACCCATCTTCAACATTTTTCATAGCTAATCTTTGAGTTGTAACTGGGTAAATAACAATATTGTAACCTAGATTTTCTAATTTTTTGTAACTTAAAAGCTTTGATTTTCCAAATTCCGTCATGTTAGCCAACAGATAGCAATCTAGGGATTTTCTAACTTTTTCAAAATCTTTTTCATCAGCAAGCGCCTCAGGAAAAATAATTTCAGCTCCAGAGTCTACATAAGCTTTACATCGATCTATCATTTTATCTATTCCTTCAACACCTTTAGCATCAGATCTAGCAATAATTTTAAAGTTCTTGTCCTTTTTAGCTTTTGTACATTCTTTGATTTTTTTTATCATTTTTTCTTTTGAAATAAGTTCTTTATTATCTAGATGGCCACATCTTTTTCTTTCAATTTGATCTTCTAAATGAACAGCGGTGATACCAAATTTTTCGAATGTTTGTATTGTTTTTTTACAAGATTTAAAACCTGTATCAATGTCAACAATTGTTGGAAGATTAGTTACTCTTGCAATTTGTTTTGCACGAATACTTACATCTTCAAGTGTTGTTAATCCAATATCCGGATAGCCCAAATCATTAGACATTACTCCACCAGAAACGTAAACTGCATCGTAACCAATTTCCTCAATCAATTTTGCGGTTAATGGATTATATGCACCCGGAACTCTTAATATTTTTCCACTTTTTAATTTATTAACAAAATCTTTTCTTTTTTCTTTAATTTTCTTTTTGATAAAGTGCATTAAAAAATAGCCCTTTTTAAATTTCTCTTTAATTTAGATTTTTTTATTTCAATATTGAGTTTATTAAGTTGCCCTGATTTCAATTTTCTTAAATTTTGAACTGTTTTTAAAAATCTATTACTTTCATTTTTTGATATAATGTTCTCTGTAAGGGTTAAAAATTTATTAATATAATTTTCTCTTTTAAAAGGTCTTGCACCGTAAGGGTGCGCATCCGCTTTATCCAATTCTTCTGATAATCTCTTACCATTTTTTAATGTTACTATTACCTTTGCTCCAAAAGATTTATTTTTAGGGTTTGGGTCGTGATATTTCTTTGTCCATTTTTTATCTTCATAAGTTTTAATTGAATGCCAAATCTTAATAGTACTTTTTCTTGCAGCTCTTGACTTTGTATATGATTTAATATGATGCCAGTCTGCATCTTCTAAAGCTACAGCAAAAATGTACATAATTGAGTGATCTAAAGTCTCCCTACTAGATTTTGGATCCATTTTTTGTGGATCATTTGCACCTGTACCAATTACGTAATGTGTATGATGGCTTGTATAAATATCTATTTTTTTTATTTGATTTAAATTAGGAATTTTTTTATTTAATTTTTTTGCAATATCAATTAATGCCTGAGCTTGATATTCTGCAGAATATTCCTTTGTATATGTTTCTAGTATAGCTTTCTTCTCCTCATTTTTTTTTGGTAGTGGAATTTTGTATAAAGCTTTTTTACCATCAAGTATTCTTGCTATTACGCTATCTTCACCTTCATAAATTGGACTTGGTGCTCCTTCACCTCTCATAGTTCTATCAACAGCTTCAATTGCTAGTTTACCAGCGTGCGCAGGAGCAAATGCTTTCCAACTAGAGATTTCTCCTTTTCTAGATTGTCGCGTTGATATTGTTGTATGTAAAGCTTGTTGAATAGATTGATATATTGTTTCAGTATTTAATTTTAGCATTGAACCAATACCGGCAGCAACACTTGGGCCTAAATGTGCAATATGATCAACTTTATGTTTATGAAGACAAATTCCTTTAACCAAATTCACTTGTACTTCATATGCAGTTATTATTCCTCTTAATAAATCCATACCACTTTTTTTATTTTGTTGTGCAACTGCTAATAATGGTGGGATGTTATCTCCTGGGTGGCTATAGTCAGCTGCTAAAAAAGTATCGTGAAAATCTAATTCCCTAACAGCTGTACCATTTGTCCATGCAGCCCATTCACAATCAAATTTTAAATTCGAACTTAAACCAAACACCGTAGCTCCACTATTTCTAGAATGAGCCATAGCCATTTCTCTTGAGGAAATTACTGGTTTTCTGTTTAATGAAGCAATTGCAACTGAGGCATTATCAATTATTCGATTAATAACCATCTCTATAGATTTCTTGTTTAGTTTTGCATTATCACTTGCTATCTCTGCTAATTTCCATGCAAGTTGTTTTTTTTTATCAAGTTTAACTTTCGATGGATAAACTTTTACTTTATGAATAATCAAAAATTCTCCTTAAGTTATGATTTTAATACAACCACGATGATTATTAATCAATATTAATGAGATAGATATTTTAAAATTATTTTTTCGATTCCTATAAAATCCTTAATTAAATGATTATGATGTATTTGATCAGTAGTTTTTTCGGTATAACCATCTTTTACAAGTATAAATGGTATCTTTGCAGCATGAGCGGCATCTGCATCAGTCTCACTATCACCAATCATTATAGTTTTTGAGATATCTCCTTGCATGATTTCAACTACATCCGTTAAGTGTCTTGGATCTGGTTTACAATAATCAAATGTATTACTTCCAGCTACATACTCAAAAAAATGATTAATTTTAATTTTTTTAAGCAAATCTTTTGCAAGATAATCTTGCTTGTTTGTACAAACACCCATCGAAATATTATTTTTTTTACACCATTCTAGAAAACTATGAACTCCCTTAAATAATTTACTTTCAACTACAATATTTTTCCCATAGTAATCTATAAACTCAGTCACCATTTCTTTCTTGATTTTTTCGTTGGTTATTTTACTAAATTCCTTTTTTGCTTGTCCCCAGACCGATCTCCCAATGAGCGATGCTGCTCCTTTACCTACAAGTTTTCTTATATCATCAGTAGTTTTAGTTTTATGACCATATTTTTTCATGACATGATTATGAGCAGCCATTAAATCTGGTGCTGTATCAACTAGCGTACCATCTAAATCAAATAAAATAGTTAATTTTTGAGTCATTTTTAAAGTATTAAAAAGAAATATTTTGTGAGTTAATTATAATCTCTACTTAACTATAAACAAAAATGCAAATGAAACTAACTGCAAATCAAAAAATACAAATTAGTTTAAGAAATAAATTTCTTAAAAAAGGTGTAAAAATGATTTCACCTGAGACAATTTTTTTCTCAAAAGATACAAAGATTGGTAAAAATGTAATTATTGAACCTTACGTTGTGATTTTGGAAAAAGTGTCTATAAAAAATAATGTTAGAATTTGTTCTTTCTCACATTTAGAAAATGTAAAAGTTGAAAATAATGTATCTATTGGTCCTTATGCAAGAATAAGGCCAGGAACAACATTAAAATCAGGTTCAAAAATTGGAAATTTTGTAGAAATAAAAAAAAGTACTGTTGGTATAAATTCAAAAATAAATCATTTATCTTATGTTGGTGATACCTCAGTGGGTAAATCAGTGAATATTGGTGCTGGAACAATTACTTGTAACTATGATGGTATAAAAAAAAGTAAAACCACAATAAAGGACAAAGTTTTTATTGGATCAAATTCTTCTTTAGTAGCACCTGTTGTATTAAATAAGGGATCAGTAATTGGTGCCGGATCAGTAATAACAAAAAATGTAAATAAAAATTCTTTAGCATTAACAAGATCATCGCAAAAAGAAAAAAAAAATTATAGGAGTAAAAAATAATGTGTGGAATAATTGGTATTACAAGTACTAAACCAGTTTCCTCATCAATAATAAATTCCTTAAAGAAACTTGAATACAGAGGTTACGACTCTGCTGGAATAGCAACTTTGTTGGATGGTAAAATTAATGAGGTAAAATGTGAAGGTAGAGTGAAAGCGCTTGAAACAAATATTTCTAAAATTAAAATGCTTGGAACAGTTGGAATTGGTCATGTTAGATGGGCAACTCACGGAGTTCCTAGTACATTGAATGCACACCCACATTCATCTGAAAGTGTATCTGTTGTACATAATGGAATAATTGAAAACTCAACTTTGCTAAAAAAATTTCTGGTTGAAAAAGGTCACAAGTTTAAATCACAAACTGACACAGAAGTAATTGTTCACCTTATTACAGAGTATTTAAAAGAAAATGATTTAAAAAATTCAATTTTAAAAATGCTAAAAAAACTACATGGGAGTTTTGCTTTAGGAATAATTTTTAAAGATCAGCCAGATTTAATTGTTGGCGCAAGAAGAGGATCACCTTTAGCCGTAGGTTATGGACCAAATGAAAATTATTTAGGATCAGACTCTTACGCTCTTAAATCAATGACAAATAAAATTACTTATCTTGACGATGGTGAATTTTGTATTTTAAAAAAAAATAGTGTTGAATTTTTTGATGATACCGGAAAAAAAGTAAACAAGAGTGTTCTAGAGTTGTCAAATGAAGAAGGCGATTACGATAAAGGAGATTATAAACACTTTATGGCAAAAGAAATTGAGGAACAACCAATTACAATAAAAAATTGTATTAATGAATATATTGATAAAATTAACAAAGATGTAAATCTTTTAAATTTTCCCTGGAAACAAAATGAAATATCGTCAATCGTATTGATTGGATGTGGAACAGCATATCACTCTTGCTTGATGGCAAAACATTGGTTTGAACAGTTAACGGATTTAGATATATCTGTAGATATTGCATCTGAATTTAGATACAGGAAAAATAAATTTAAAAATGAAACCTTATACATATTTGTATCTCAATCAGGTGAAACTGCAGATACCTATGCTGCATTAGATTTATGTAATAAAAACAAAATGAAAACCTGCAGTGTTGTCAATGTTGTTGAAAGTTCAATTGCTCGTGATTCTAAATTTGTACTTCCTATACATTGTGGCCCAGAAATTGGCGTTGCATCCACAAAAGCTTTCCTTGGTCAAATGTTAGTTTTATATTTATTTTCAATTAAAATAGCTTTTGTTAGAGGAAGTATTGATAAAGATAAGTACCAAACAAAAATTAAATCTCTTTTAAGTTTAGCGGATCTAGTAAAAAATACATTAGATACTGATAATCAAATTCAATCAGCATGCAATTCATTTGTTGATGCAAAAGGATCAATGTTTTTAGGAAGAGGAAGTTCATTTCCAATCGCTTTAGAAGGTGCTCTTAAATTAAAAGAATTGGCATATATACATGCTGAAGGATATCCAGCAGGAGAAATGAAACATGGACCTCTTGCTTTAATAGAGGATGGAATGCCCGTAGTTGTTATTGCTCCAAGAGATTATTACTATAATAAAACAATTTCAAATATGCAGGAAGTGATTGCAAGAGGTGCCAAGGTATTATTAATTACCAATAAAAGCACAGATGAAATATTTTCTGAAAATATTTGGCAAAAGATAGAAGTAGAAAATACAGATGACGATCTTTTACCTTTTTTAATAACAATTCCATTACAAAAACTTGCATATCATTCTGCATTAAAAAAGGGTTACGATATTGATAAACCTCGAAATTTAGCAAAATCTGTAACTGTTGAATAATCAGTAAACTCTGTTAAAACAATCTAAGGTTGATTATGAAAAAATGGAAAGTAAATAGCTGGAGAAATTATCCCGTAAAACACATCCCAAGTTATGAGGATGAGAAGGATCTTAATATTGTTTTAAATAAAATTAAGAGCTTTCCCCCATTAGTATTTGCAGGTGAAACTACGCATTTAAAAAATCAGTTAGCCGAAGTTGTTGATGGTAAAGCTTTTCTTTTACAAGGAGGTGATTGTGCAGAGAGCTTTGCAGAATTTAACCCAGATAAAATAAGAGATTACTTTAAAGTATTCCTTCAAATGTCATTAGTCTTAACTTATTCAGCATCATTACCTGTTGTTAAGCTTGGAAGGATTGCAGGCCAATTTTCAAAACCAAGAAGTGCTCCAACAGAAAAACAGGGTGATAAAGAATTGCCAAGTTATCTGGGTGATAACATCAATGGAATAGAATTTACAGAGAAAGCTAGACGGCCTGACCCAAAAAGATTATTTAAAGCTTACTCACAATCTGCTTCCACATTAAATTTAATAAGAGCATTTTGTCATGGTGGCTTTTCTGATCTTAAGAAAGTTCACTTATGGAATTTAGGCTATATAAAGAAAAGTCCTCAAGCAAAAAAGTTTAAAGAGCTAGAGGACAAAATTGCTGATGCCTTAGCGTTTATGGATGCTTGTGGGATCAATTCAGATTTTAATAGAAGATTAAAAACTGTTAACTTTTGGACTTCTCATGAAGCTTTATTGTTACCATTTGAGGAAGCAATGACAAGAGTAGACTCAACCACTGGTGAATACCATGACACTTCAGCTCATTTTGTTTGGATTGGAGATAGAACAAGACAGATTGATGGTGGCCATGTGGAATTTTGTAGAGGTATAGAAAATCCAATAGGTATCAAATGTGGACCAACATCAAAGCCAGACGAGATTGCAAAAATATGTGAAAAAATAAATCCAAAAAATGAAAAAGGAAAAATAACTTTAATTTCAAGATTTGGACACGATAAAGTTGAAAAATTTCTACCGAAACTAATCAGAGGCATTAAAAAAGAGGGTCTTAATGTAATTTGGTCATGTGACCCAATGCATGGCAATACATTAGTGTCGTCAACAGGATTTAAAACAAGACCATTCAACAATGTACTTAAAGAGGTTAAAAATGTTTTTGCTGTCCATCAAAGCGAAGGGTCTTATGCTGGAGGACTTCATATTGAGATGACTGGACAAAATGTGACAGAATGTACTGGTGGAGCAAAAAATATTTCTGATCAAGATTTATCAAGCAGATATCATACTCATTGCGACCCAAGATTGAATGCAGATCAATCCCTGGAATTAGCGTTTTTAATATCTGATGAAATAAAGAAAAATTCAAATTACGCAAAAAATATTATTAAAGCGGCATCTTAGTCTCTTTAATTATTTAAGGCGACTCAATATACTAGAAATATGGACCCAAAAAATAAAGTAGATTTTATAAAGAACTGGATACAAAAGTATGTAGATTCTATGCCAGCTAAAGCTAAATCTTTAGTTATAGGAATTTCTGGAGGTATTGATTCATCTGTATCAAGTACTCTATGTGCCCTAACAGGAATGAAGACCATTGTATTATCTATGCCGATAAAGCAAAAAAGTGCACAACATAATTTAAGTTTAAAACATCAAGAATGGTTAAAAAGTAATTTTTCAAATGTAGAGGGTTATACAATTGAGTTAGATAATTTATTTGGTACTTTTAAAACGTCTCTATCTAAATTTGATAGTGAACACGGTATGGCTAATTCAAGAGCAAGATTAAGAATGACAACTTTGTATCAAGTAGCAGCAGCCAATCAGGGTATAGTGGTTGGAACGGGAAACAAAGTTGAGGATTTTGGTGTTGGATTTTATACAAAATATGGAGACGGTGGCGTTGATATTTCTCCAATAGCTGATTGTAATAAAACAGAAGTATGGGAACTTGGTAAAGAACTTAAAATTTTAAAAGAAATAATAGATGCACCACCAACAGACGGACTATGGGACGATGGCCGAACTGACGAGGGTCAATTAGGATTATCATACAAAGAGCTTGAAGAGGCGATGAATAACGAAGGCTCTAAAAATAGAGACAAATATTTAAAAATAAGAAAAGCTAACTTACATAAAATGGAACCCATTCCAGTTTGTAAGATTCCCAACTAATCAATTAGATTCACAAATCTAATATTTAAGTATATTCCTAGAATAATGAATAAAGATATTTTTTTATCAAATAGCCTTGGAGGAAAAAAAGAAAAATTTGTTCCCATTGATAGTAAAAAGATTGGCATGTATGTTTGTGGTCCAACTGTTTATGATGATCCTCATATTGGTAATGCAAGACCTTTAGTTGTTTTTGATTTATTGTTCAAAGTTCTCAAATGTAAATATGGAAGTAAGTCCGTAACCTATGTGAGAAATATAACAGATATTGATGACAAAATTATTAAATCTTCTAAAGAAAAAAATATTTCAATTTCTGAATTGACATTAGATATAACAAAAAAATTTCACGAGGATTGTAAATATTTAAATTGTGAAATTCCAACGTATGAGCCTAAGGCTACAGACAATATTGAGTCTATGATAAATATGATTCAAGAATTAATTAAAAGTAAATTTGCATATGAAAATAAAAAACATATTTATTTTAAAGTTAAAAATTTTGACGATTATGGAAAACTCTCAAATAAAAATCTTGATGATTTAATTGCAGGATCAAGAGTAGAACTATCTGATAATAAGGATAGTCCAGAGGATTTTGTGTTATGGAAGCCTTCAAATGATGATGAGCCATCATGGAATTCACCTTGGGGAAAAGGAAGACCTGGGTGGCATTTAGAATGTTCTGTTATGTCAAAAAAATATCTTGGGAATACATTTGATATTCATGGAGGTGGAAGAGACCTAATATTTCCGCACCATGAGAATGAAATAGCTCAATCTGTTTGTGCAAACAAAACGAAAAAATTTGCAAATTATTGGGTGCACAATAATTTTATCACAATCTCAAAAGAGAAAATGGCTAAGTCTCAAGGTAATATTTTAAAAATAAGCGATTATAAAAAAAAATATAATGGTCAAGTTTTAAGATTAGCTCTAATGAGCACTCATTACAGTCAACCACTGGACTGGAATGATAAACTGATGGATGAATGTAATAGAACTATAGATAAATGGTACAATTGCTTTGTGCCTGTAAATAAAAAGGTATTGATAGAGGATAATGATTTAAAACCTTTATATGACGATTTAAATACGCCAGGTTTTATAGCTGTACTGCATAAGCTCTTTGATAAAGCTAAAGATGGAACTTTGGAAGATAAAGAAATATTTTCAACTGCATGTAAATTTGTTGGTCTTTTAGACCAGTCAAAAGATGAATGGGATAGTTTTAAAAAACAAAATTTAAAACTTTCTGAAAATGATATTTTAAAGAAAATAGAGGAGAGAAATAAAGCCAGAGATAAAAAAAATTATGAATTAGCAGATAAAATTAGAAATGAGCTATTAGACAAAGGTATTTTAATTGAAGATAAAGATGGTAAAACAATCTGGAAAATTAAATGAGTAAAGAAAGATTATATATATTTGATACAACATTGAGAGATGGAGCTCAAACCCAAGGTGTGCATTTTTCAATAGATGAAAAAACAAAAATTGCACATGCTTTAGATGATCTGGGTGTAGATTATATAGAGGGAGGTTGGCCAGGAGCCAACCCATCTGATACAGAATTTTTTCAAAAAGGTTTAAATTTAAAAAATTCCACTTTCACTGCATTCGGAATGACTAAAAAAGCAGGACGAAGTGCCGAAAATGATCTAGGTTTGTCAGCAATTCTAAACTCTAATACTAAGTCTGTTTGTTTAGTAGGAAAGTCTTGGGATTTCCATGTTGATGTTGCATTAGGAATATCTAATGAAGAAAATTTGGAAAACATCAAAGAAACAACAAAACATTTTGTCAAAAATAATAAAGAATTTATGTTTGATGCAGAACATTTTTTTGATGGCTACAAAGCAAATTCTAAATACGCTTTAGCTTGCATTAAAGCTGCCTATGATAACGGTGCGAAATGGATTGTTCTATGTGATACTAATGGTGGTACACTTCCTCATGAAGTTACAAAAATAGTAAAAGAAGTTTCAAAACATATCCCCGGTAAAAATTTAGGTATTCATGCACATAATGATACTGGTAATGCTGTTGCAAATTCAATAGCAGCCGTTTTATCTGGAGCAAGACAAATACAAGGTACTATTAATGGATTAGGTGAAAGATGTGGAAATGCTAACTTAATGTCAATTATTCCAACATTTCACCTTAAGAAAGAGCTGTCAGATAAATTTGAAATAAGTATTAAGGAAAAAAATATTAAACACATTACACAATGTTCAAGGTTACTAGACGAGATATTAAATAGAAAACCAAATAAACATTTACCATATGTTGGAGCTGCAGCATTTTCACATAAAGGTGGCTTGCATGTCTCAGCAGTACAAAAAGATCCTAAAACTTATGAGCATATAAATCCAGAGGATGTTGGTAACAATAGGAATATAGTTGTTTCTGATCAATCAGGTAAATCAAATATTTTATCTAGACTTAAAACAATTGGAATAGAAATTGAGGAAAATGATCCAAAGGTTAAAAAACTATTAGAAGAGGTTAAAGATAGAGAGTTCATCGGTTACAGTTATGATGGAGCTGATGCATCATTTGAGTTATTGGCAAGAAGAGTAATTGGAGAAATTCCAAGATATATCTCAATTAAAGAATACGATGTCTCAGTATCAAAAAATGATCAAGATAAAATCATCTCTAGAGCAAAAGCAAAATTGGAAGTTGATGGTGAAAAAATAGTCTGTGAAGGTGAGGGTAATGGACCTGTTCATGCTCTAGATAATGCTATAAGAAAAAATGTTACTAAGTTAGAAAAATATTCTGAATATTTAAAAGATTTAAAATTAGTCGACTATAAGGTAAGGATTTTAAACACAGGTACAGAAGCTACCACAAGAGTTTCGATCGAAAGTACTGATTCTAAAGGAAAGAATTGGTTCACTATTGGAGTGTCACCAAATATTATTGATGCATCATTTAAAGCTTTAATTGACAGTTTAGATTTCAAATTATTTAAGGATAAAGCTCCCGCAAGCAAGTAAATGAGGATCAGAAATTTTATCAAAAAAGTTATAAGAAAAATTCGACCTTACAAACTCCCAGTACTTACTTCAGATAATTTTAAAAAATGGTGGATTACCTTAAAAAAAAAAGAGAAAATTGAAAATGATCTAAAATTAATGGTTGATTATTTTATTTCACAAAATGATTTTAAAAATTCAAGTATTTACTGGAATGCATTAGCAAAACAACATATTTCATTATTAGTAAATTATGGTATCGAAAATTTTAAACAAACAATTGAAAGTAAACACTATTTTGGTGAGGGGAATTATAAATTATTAAAACCAATAGTCGATTATGAAATAAAAATAAATTTAAATGAGTCAGAATTAAACAAAAAATACACTTTTGTTGAGGACAAAATATCTAAAAAATATAATAAATTTACATTAATTTTATTAAATTATCTAATAAGTAAAAATTTTCACAAATATTTAGATAAAATTAATGAGGATGATTATGGAAATCCCATTTACATCACTTATGATGAAAAAAAACATTCTTTTTCATCTTTAAATAGTATAATCGAAATGGACACTATTAGTAAAAATTTAAATATTAATAAATTACATAATATTCTTGAGATCGGCGCAGGATCTGGAAGAACATGCGCATCATTATTAAAAATCACTAAAGATATAAAATATACTATTTGTGATATACCGCCTACTTTATATATCGCTCAATATAATCTTCAAAAAACATTTCCAGATAAAAAAATTTTTAAATTTAGAAGTTTTAATAATTACTCAAATATTAAAGATGAATTTGAAAAAGCTGATATTAAATTCTTAACTCCAGACCAAATAAAATATATACCGAATAAAATTTTCGATTTAAGTATTGCTATAGATTGTCTTCATGAAATGAACAAAAAGCAAGTAGAGAATTATTTTGACGAATTTGATAGATTGTCAAAAAATATATTTTTTAAATGTCAAAATACACAGTGGGCGAATTTTGAAAATAGCAAATATACTATAGACAATTATCCAATAAAAAAAAATTGGAAGAAAATTTTACATGAAAAATGTTTTATTCCTAATGAATATTTTGATGCTATATATAAAATCAACTAAATTAAATAATGAAGATTAAGAAGTTCTCAAAGAAGCCTACTAACATTAAAAGCAGGGTAGGAGCCGAACTTGTTATTTGCTATCCAAATGAGAGCATAAATGACAATCTTAAAATTTTACACGAGGCAAGAAAATATATTAAACAAATTGATGAGGTTATAGTCCCCCCAAGAGATGCTAAAACTTTTCAGGTTAAATCAGGTAATTTTTTTAGAATAGAAAGTATTGAGGGACCACAAGTTGGAGACTTAAATTTATTTCAAGCTGATAATTTGGAAGAAAAGTTTTATTCTGGAAAAACTAGAGCTCTTTACGGAACGCATATTTCAGTTGGAGATAAAATGTTAAGTAGTTTTCCATATCTCAGATCATTAGCAACAATCACTTGGGACACATTAGATTGGTATGGTTATGATAAGGATGGGGGGTCTGTTCATGATGTTATAGGAACAAGATGTGATCCTTACACATACAAATTAACTTCAAATAACGATTATCATTACTGTTGTCATTCAAATTTAACTAGAGCTTTAGTTAAAGAGAAAAAAATCAAACTAGACGATGCAGAAAAAATTGTACACGATGTATTAAATGTATTTATGCTTACTGGTTTTACTAACGATACCAAACAATATTTTATGAAGTCTAGTCCTGTAAGACCTGGTGATTATTTAGAATTTTTTGCAGAAACAGATTTATTGGGAGTTTTGTCTGCTTGTCCAGGAGGAGACTGTGGATCAGAACATTCATCTGATGTTGCAAAATGTTACCCATTAAAGGTTTCTATTTGGGATATTGATAAAAAATTCATTAAGGGAATCAATCCTTCGACATTGTCCAATTATAATAGAAATCATGGCATCAAATAAATGAATAAGAACAAAATTACATTTATTTTGCATAAACCACAACTTTCAGAAAATATTGGTGCTTGTGCAAGAGCGATAAAGAATTTTAATTTTCAAAACTTATATATCATTGATCCAAAACCAATTTTTCCTAATGATAAAATATTAGCAACATCAGTAGGTGCAAAAGATATAATAAATAAAAGCAAAGTATTTACTAATCTAGAGAGCTCTCTTGGAGGTATAGATATATTAATTGCAACAACTGCAAGATTTAGAAATAAAAATGTAAAACATATTAATCTTGAGGATTTAAAAAAAATTGATTTTAGAAAGAAAATTGGATTTTTATTTGGTTCAGAAGCATCAGGACTATCAAATAAGGAGATAAGTTATGCAAACTACACTTTACAAATTCCGACGAATATTAATTTTAAATCTTTAAATTTATCGCATAGTGTAATTATTATTGCACAATTCATATCGAGTCTTTTAAAATCTAAATCAAACCATTTTAAAAAATCAAAAAAGGTTAAGAAAGCCTCTAAAAAAGAAATTCAATCAATGATTAATCTATGTATAAGTAATTTAAATGAAATTAATTTTTTTAAACAAAAAGAAAAAAAACCTATAATGCTTGAAAATTTAAGAAACATTTTTTATAGAATGGAACTTTCAGATAAAGAAACACGTATTTTATCGAGTGTATTTGCAAGTTTAGCTAAAAAAGGTCGATTGACAAAATGATGAGTAAGTTTATAAAGCCACTAATTAAATGACAAAAAGATTAAACTCAAAACATAAAGTTGACAGAAGGCTTAAAGTAAATTTATGGGGAAGACCAAAAAGCCCTTTTAATACCAGAGGTTATCCACCGGGACAACACGGTCAAACAAAATCAGCAAAACCTTCAGATTACGGCGTTCAACTCCAAGCAAAACAAAAATTAAAATCTTATTATGGGAACATGAATGAAAGACAATTCAGAAATGTTTATAAAAAAGCTATTAAGAAAAAAGGAGATACAGCTGAGAATTTAATAGGTCTTCTGGAAAGAAGATTAGATGCAATAGTTTACAGAGCAAAATTAGCAACTACAATTTTTTCAGCAAGACAGTTGATTAATCACGGACATATTAAGGTTAATGGAAAAAAAGTAAATATCGCTAGCTATCAGGTAAAAGAAGAGGACAGTATTGAGATAAGAGATAAATCAAAACAATTAGCTTTTATAGATGTAGCGTTGGCAAATAAAGAAAGAGAAGTGCCTGAATATTTGCAAGTCGATGAAAAAAATAAAAAATTAAAATTCGTCAGAGTTCCAAAGTTCGAAGAAGTACCATATCCGGTTGTTATGGAACCAAATCTAGTTATTGAATATTATTCTAGATAAAATATAGATTTATTACAATACTAAAATTTTTAAATGACAAATTTAAAGAGTAGAATTTTCTATTTATTTCTTTTTATATTTTTGATTGTTGGAAGCATTACCTCTTTAAATGTTGGTATCTCACATGATGAATGGCACGAGGAGGAAAATTGGAAATACAACGTTGCTCTGTCAAAAAATATCAAAAATCATATTATTTATAACGAAAAGTTAGATGAAGGTTTGGAAAATTATAAAGATAAATATTATGGAATAGGTTTTCAATTCATCTCTCAACCAATTCAATTTTTTTTAAAAAAAATAATTAAAAATGAAGATATAGATGGTTTTGGATCTAAGTTAGTTTCAAAACATTTGGTTGTATTTTTATTTTTTTTTGGCTCTGGTATTTGTCTTTATTTAATACTAAAAAAAATTATTAATAATGATGATTTTTGTTATTTTGGGGTCTTAATATATCTTCTATATCCATATTTGTTTGGTCAATCACTTTTTAGTCCAAAAGATATACCTTTCATGTCAGCTTGGATTTTTTGCACTTACATAAGCTTTAATGTTTTTGAAAACTTAATAGAAAAAAATAATATCGCTACCAAGAGTATTATATTTTTAGCGATATCTACTGCATTTCTACTTTCAATAAGAGTAACTGGAATATTGATATTGGCTCAATATCTAATTAGTTTAATAATATATTTAACTACAACAAATATAAATTTTATAAAATTTTTAAAACAATTTTATTTCAAAATTTTAATTTTTATTTTCTTTGTACTTTTATTTATTTATATTTTTTATCCTTTGTATTGGTTAAACCCCTTGTTGCTGATTACAGCAATTCAAGAAATGGGCAGGTTTTATAACGATGTTTGTACAAATACTCTTGGCACCTGCATGTATGCAAAAGATTTACCCCCAACATACATACCTATTTGGCTATCAGTAAAATTACCTTTTTTAATTTTACTTGGAATTTTTTTAATTCCATTTACCGAAAAAAAAATATTTACCAGTGATAAAAAAAATGTTTTTTTTGGAACAATTTTAGCAACATCAATTTTAATTCCTCTTATTTTAATTTTTAGAAATGTCACTCTTTACGATGAACTAAGACATATAATGTTTTTAATACCTTTATTTTTTATAATAGGAGTAGTTTCTCTTTATAGTTTTTCAAAAAATTTTTTTTATACCTTGTGTTTTGTATCAATATCAATTTTTATATTTGAAAATATTAAGATTCATCCATATCAGTATGTATGGTTTAATCTTCCATCCAGAGCTCTTGATTTAACTTCGAAATTTGAGCTAGAGTATCAAGGTATTAGTGGAAAAGAGCTGGCAAAAAAAATATCTGTTATTGATAATGATGCGAAGTGTATACTAGTTAGTCCACTTCATTCTGTGAAACCTTTTCTTGATAAGAATAAGTTTAATTGTTTTGCTCAATGGCAATTGATCGATACTAATTACAAAAGACCATTTTTAGCTGTTCAACATGTGAGGAATTTAAAAAAAAGTATGCCATATAAGTGTAAAACTGTATCTGAAACTGGTTTTAAACTTCTTTTTCATAAAAAAAAATTTATTACTGGTAAATTGCTGGAATGTACTTAGCTTAGTTAAAATCAATTAAATTATCGGTGTACAAATGACTAAATGTAGCTGACCATTTTCTTGTATATTCTAAATCTTTGAGAAAAAGATTTATATTAGATTTTTCAATATCCTCATCATAAATTTCAACACAAATTAGTTTTGGCCTATAAATATTAAAATCTAAAGATTGGAGTGCTTCAAAATCTGCGCCTTCTAAATCTATATTTAAAAAATCAATTTTTCTGTTTTTATATTTAGTATTGTTTATAATAGTTGTTAGTTTATTAGATTTAATTTCCATTTCTTTTATATGGCCTTGCATCCTTTGTTTAGCAATTTCCTTCTTAATTGTTGTTAATTGACTTAGTTTTTTTTGATAATAAAATATAGCTTTGTCATCACTATTTTTGACAGCTACATTTATGTTTATATCTTCAGGTCTTATAAAATTAAATAAATCTATCGAAAATTCACTTAAATCAATATTAATTCCTCTCCAATTTTTTTTATATAAAAGATAAGTATTATTTCTATCTAATGGATGATAGCCACCAGCATCAATATAAAAACCATCTTTGATATTTTTTAATATTTTTACTATTTCTAAATCCTCACCCTCCATAGCATAACTTTTTTTATTAATTAAAAATTTATTTTTAATAAAGATATTTTGAATTATATGAATTTTTTTATATACTTTTTTTACTATATTAATCATTTAACTGATTTAAGTTCATTTCTAATTTTTGAAATAAACCTATTTATCAATACTCTTTCATCCTCAGTTAAATAATTTTCTTTATCAATTGCTTTTTGCATTTCAATTTTGACGGAATTAACCATATTTTTTCTTCCTTCTTTAGTAAAAATTATTTCAGCTTTTTGATTAAATTTGTTAATTGTTTTTCCGATGGTAAACTCAAAAACTATAATTAAAGCTACTACAGCTATTATAGTTTTGTATATGTATTGTCTCATTTAATTAAATTTTTTGATTTAAAAAGACTTTTTAATTCTCCAGACTCGAACATTTCTTTTACAATATCACAACCACCAATAAATTCTTTATTTACATACAATTGTGGTATAGTTGGCCATTCACTATATATTTTTATTCCTTCACGAATAGATTGATCTGCTAAAACATTCACTCCTTTATAATTTACCTCTAGTAATTTTAAAATATTTACAACAGCCATAGAGAAACCACATTCAGGTACCTCTGGTGTACCTTTCATAAATAAACAAACTTGGTTATTTGATATTTCATTTTCAATTTTTTCTTTAACTTGCTGATCCATCTTTCTCCTTAGTTTTTAAAGCTAGAGCATGTAACTCATTACCCATTTTACCTCTTAATGAGTCATATACCATTTTATGTTGTTGAATTTTAGTTTTTCCTACAAATTTTGACGAAATTACAGTTGCTGAGTAATGGTTACCATCACCAGCTAGATCTTGAATTTCTATGATTGCATCAGGAAAAGATTCTTTTATTAAAACTTCAATTTCTTTTAACTGCATTGCCATTAATTTACCATATACTTTCTTAGCCAGTTTTTATAGCTCTTTTCTAAATCGTCAATTGACAATTTAATCTCATCAGAAAATTCAATATTCTTATCAATTACGGATCCTAACTCATCATAATGCACAGAATTACCTTTTAAAATTTTGTCTGCCTTTGATAAATTTTCTTTACGAATCTCTATTAAATACCTGGCCTGGTCTTCTCCAAAAAAATACTCAAATTTATTAACCAAACCTTTAAGCTGGTTAAGCTTAAAACCTTTTTTACTTTTTATACACATTTTAGAAATTGCAACTAATATTCCTCCTAATGAAATATCATGACATGACTCTACTAGTTTCTCATTCATCATTTTTAAGACTGTTAAACCGTTATTTTTTTCATTAAATAGATTTACTTCGGGTGGGGGTCCTTTTTTTTCAGACAAAATTTCCCTTGCGAATATACTTTGTTCTAAATGTCCAATAGTTTTTCCAATTACCAAAACTATGTTTCCGCTATTTTTTAAATCCATTGAAATCATATTCTTATAATCTTTTATAATACCCACTCCTCCAATAGATGGTGTTGGTTTAATGCCTTTATCTTTGGTTTCATTATAAAAAGACACATTTCCAGAAACAACTGGGAAATCCAAATATTTACAAGCTTCAGATATGCCCTGAACACACTCAACAAATTCTCCCATATTTTTTTCTTTTTCTGGATTTCCAAAATTTAAACAATTTGTAATTGCGATTGGCTCTGCACCGACAGAAATTAAATTTCTCCAACTTTCACATACAATCTGTTTTCCTCCAGATAAAGGGTGGGCAAAACAATATAAAGCTGATGAGTCTACGGATGCGGCTACTGCCTTAGACGTTCCATGAATTCTTACAACGCCGGAGTCTCCCCCTGGTTTTTGAATAGTATCTCCCATTACTGTATGATCATATTGATCCCAAATCCATTGTTTGTCACATATATTTTGATGTGATAATAATTTTTTCAAACAATTTTCAATCTTTAAAGATTTAAACTCTTGTTTTTTAAATTTAATACTTTGAGGGAGTTTAATTTTTTTCCACTTTCTATCATATACAGGAGCATTTTCAGCTAAAAAGTCTATAGGTATGTCACAGACTTTTTCCTCATCAAAATATAATTCAATTTTTTTTGAGTTTGTAGTTTTTCCTATAATTGCAAAATCAAGGTCCCACTTATCAAAAATTTTTTTAGCCTTTTCTTCTTTACCACTTTCCAAAACTATAAGCATTCTTTCTTGACTTTCTGATAACATGATTTCATATGGACTCATCTTTTCTTCTCTGCATGGAACCTTATTTAAGTTTAGTTCTATACCAAGTTTTCCTTTTGATGCCATTTCTACGCTTGAGGATGTCAATCCAGCTGCACCCATGTCTTGAATTGAAATTATCGAGTCGTCTGCCATCAATTCAAGACATGCTTCCAATAAAAGTTTTTCAGTAAAGGGATCACCAACTTGAACAGTTGGTTTTTTTTCCTCTATTTTGTCATCAAAAACTGCAGATGCCATACTTGCACCGTGTATACCGTCTCTTCCAGTTTTTGATCCAACATAAATAACTGGTTTATTAATTCCTGCTGCTTTTGAGTAAAAAATTTTTTTTTTATTTACAAGACCAAGAGTCATTGCATTTACTAAAATATTTCCGTTATACGAATCATCAAAATTCGTTTGGCCAGCAATTGTTGGTACCCCTATACAATTACCATAGCCACCAATACCTTTTACAACTCCTCTCAGTAAATTTTTTGTTTTTTTGTGTTGAGGTGAGCCAAAATGGATTGAATTTAGATTTGCAATAGGTCTTGCTCCCATAGTGAAAACATCTCTCATAATACCTCCAACACCTGTAGCAGCACCTTGATATGGTTCAATAAATGATGGATGATTATGACTTTCTATCTTAAATACTATTGCATCATCATCACCAATATCTATTACACCAGCGTTTTCACCTGGCCCTTGAATAACTTTTTTTCCTTTTGTATGTAAGTTTTTAAGATGTTTTCTTGATGATTTGTATGAACAATGTTCATTCCACATTGCTGAAAAGATTGCTAATTCAGTTATGTTTGGTGTTCTTTTAAGAAGATCGCAAATTTTTTTGTATTCATCCTTTTTTAATCCGTGATCGATTGCAACTTTTTCGTTAACAGTCATATCTTTAAATTTTTAAGTAAGTTTTTAAAAAAAATTGACCCATCTTCACCAGAAAGATATTTATCAATCATTCTTTCAGGATGAGGCATCATTCCTAAAATATTTTTTTCTTTATTTAATATTCCCGCTATATTTTTAAGCGCTCCATTTGGATTTGAGTCGTTATCACAATTACCTTTTTCATCACAATAGTAAGCAGCAATTTGATTATTATTTTCAATTTCCTTTAACTCATCGTCTGAACAAAAGTAGTTTCCTTCATTGTGAGCGATATGAAGTTCAAGAATTTCTTTATTAATTTTATTGAAATATTTATTATTCTTATCATTTATTTTAACGAATACATTTTTACAAATAAACTCAATATTCTTATTTTGTAGAAGGACACCAGGCAATAGTCCAGTTTCAGTTAATATTTGAAAGCCATTACAAATTCCCAAAACTAATCCACCTGTTTTTGCAAAATCAATGACAGAATTAATAATTTTACTTTTACCAGCTATGCTCCCGCACCTTAAATAATCACCATATGAAAAGCCTCCTGGAAGAACTATTAAATCGCTTTTTGGAAGTTTATCATCGTTGTGCCATACCATCGTATTTTTAAAACCAAATTTTTTTAGGGCTACATCCATGTCTCTATCACAATTAGAGCCAGGAAATATAATTACTGAAGATTTCATTACTATTTATAAAATTTTAAAATCCTCGATTACTAGGTTTGCTAATAATTTTTTGCACATTTCTTCAGCTACAGCTTTAGCTTTAGCCTCATCATTTTCTGCAATTTCTAAATCAAAGAATTTTCCCTGTCTTACACCTTGAACATTTGAATATCCCATACCATTGAGGGTTTGTTGTATCGCTTTACCTTGAGGGTCTAAAACTCCATTTTTTAAAGTTACAACGACTTTAATTTTCATTTATTTTTTTTTAGTTTTACAGCTTTTGGTCTTGGAAACTTTATTGGTCTTATATTTGATTGCTCATGAAGAATACCAAGTCTTCTTGCCACATCTTGATAAGCTTCAACTAAATTACCTAAATTATTTCTAAATCTATCTTTATCTAATTTTTTATCGGTATTCATATCCCAGAGCCTACATGTATCAGGACTTATTTCGTCTGCCAAAATAACTTCATTACTATTTTTTAATCTTCCAAATTCAACTTTAAAATCTACCAACTTAATTCCCACTCCTCTAAACATTCCAACAAGAAAATCATTAATTCTATTTAATTGCTTATCAATTTTTTCAATTTCTTTTTTGGTGGCCCACTTGAAAGTTAAAATATGTTCCTTTGATATCAGTGGATCACCCAATTTATCATCTTTTAAACAATACTCTATTAAGGGGTTATCTAAAACGGTCCCTTCCTCGATCCCAAGCCTCTTAGTCAGTGAACCTGTTGCAATATTTCTTACTATAAACTCTATTGGAATTATACTTACGTATTTAATCAATTGTTCTCTCATATTGATACGTTTAACCAAATGATTTTTAATACCAGCTTGACTTAAGCAAGTGAGTATATGCTCAGAAATTCTATTATTCAAAATACCTTTGCCTTCAATGACAGATTTTTTCTGATTATTAAATGCTGTTGCATCATCTTTAAAATGTTGAATGACTAAATTTTTTTCAGCACAGGCATAAATTATTTTAGCTTTTCCTTCATATAATTTTTTACCTTTTTTCATTATTTAAAAACTCTTTTAAAAATATAGTTTATATTTTTCAGATGTTTTGAATATTTAAAAATACTATCCATTTTTTTATTTGATATTTTTGAGTAAATTAATCTATCTTTTTTCAATAAATCAATTAAGTTTATATTCTTAGAGATACTTATTTTTGCATGCTTTTGAACCATGCTATAAGCTTTTTCTCTTGTAAAACCAACCTTTGTAAGTTCAAGCATTACTTCTTGTGAAAAAACAACACCATTTGTCAAATTTAAATTTTTTATCATTTTTTTTGGATACACAATCATATTGCCCAAAAGATTTGCCAATCTAACTAATGCAAAATCCAGAGTTATATTTGAGTCTGGACCAATGCTTCTTTCAACACTTGAGTGAGAGATGTCTCTTTCATGCCAAAGCGCAATATTTTCTAGTGCAGGAGTTACATGACTACGAACTATTCTTGCAAGACCAGTTAAATTTTCGCTCAAGATTGGATTTTTTTTATGAGGCATAGCAGAAGAACCTTTTTGATCTTTTGAAAAATATTCTTGCAGTTCGTAAACTTCAGATCTTTGTAAATGTCTTATTTCGGTAGCAATTCTCTCAATAGATCCAGCAATTATACCTAGTATCGAAAAATAATATGCATGTCGATCCCTTGGAATAACTTGTGTTGAAATTGGTTCAGGTCTTAGTTTTAGTTTTTTGGAGACATAAACCTCAACCCTAGGATCAATATTGGCAAATGTTCCAACAGCACCTGAGATTGCACATGTAGAGACTTCATGAATTGCGCTTTGTAGACGTTTTTTATTTCTTTTGAACTCCTCATAATAAGAAGCTAACTTCAAACCAAAAGTAATCGGTTCAGCATGTATACCGTGACTTCTCCCTATGCATGGAGTAAATTTGTATTTAAGCGCTTTTTTTTTAAGGACAGATAAAATTCTATCAATATCACTTAATAATATTTTTCCAGATTGAACTAATTGAATGTTGAAACTAGTATCTAATACATCAGACGAAGTCATACCTTGATGCAAGTATCGAGCATTGTAACCAGCCTTTTCTGTAATTGATGTCAAAAATGCGATTACATCATGTTTGACCTTTGATTCAATTTGATGAATCCTTTTAACATTAATTTTTCCTTTTCTTTTAACAACTGATGAAACACCTTTAGGAATTATTTTATGTTTTTCCATTGCCTGCGCCGCAGCAATTTCAACATCTAACCAAATTTTATATTTGTTTTCCTCAGACCAAATATTTACTAACTCTTTTCTTGAATATCTTGATATCATTTATTATATGGGGGCTTTTTATAACCTTTAACAGATTCTGTGAAAATTTCATAACCATTTTCGGTTATTCCTACTGTATGCTCAAATTGTGCAGATAAAGATTTATCTTTTGTAACAGCTGTCCATCCGTCTTTAAGAACTTTGGCATCATATTTTCCTGAATTTATCATAGGCTCAATTGTAAAAGTCATTCCAGGTTGTAATTCATTTCCAGTATTTTTTTTTCCATAATGCAGAACATTTGGTGGTTCGTGAAATATATTACTAATTCCGTGTCCACAAAAATCTCTCACAACACTAAAGCCTTTAGCCTCAACATAGGACTGGATTTCGTATCCAATGTCTCCTAATTTTATACCTGGCTTAAGAATTTTTGTTGCATTCATTAGTGAGTTATAAGTGGCATCAATTAAATTTTTTGCTTTTATAGAAATTTCACCAACAGTAAACATCCTGCTAGTATCCCCATGATAACCATCTACTATCGTTGTAACATCAATATTTAAGATATCGTTTTCTTCAAGCTCTCTATCTGAAGGAATACCATGGCAGATAACGTGATTTAATGATGTACACAAAGATTTTTCAAATCCTCTATAATATAGAGGGGCAGAGTATCCTCCATTGTCTCTTATAAACTCGTAACATAAATTATCAATTTTATTTGTAGTTATGCCTGGTTTAATATGATCTGTAATCATATCTAAACATTCAGCAGCTAGCTTTCCAGCAACTCTCATTTTTTCAAATTTTTCAGAATAATTATTCATCAATTATTTTAATTTTTTTTTCAATTTTTATTTCTTTAGAACTTAAATGACATCTATATGCTAAAAATTTCACTCCAGTTTTTTTAGCTTTTAAATAATTTTGAAAGTAATTATCATCAATATCTTTAGCTATTCTAAAGTTATTTATACCTTGAATTTGAGTTAAAAATAAGACGTAAGGTACATAATTTTTTCTTATAGAATCTATCAATTTTACTAAGTGTTTACTTCCTCTTGAAGTAACAGCATCAGGGAACTCTGCTAAACTTTTCTCTCTTGTAAAAGTAACATTTTTAACCTCTAAAATTTTATTATCACATAGGAAATCAAATCTTGTATCTTTAGAAAATTTAAACTCAGGTTTAATATTTTTAATTGATTTAAATTCTTGAATTAATCTATTTCTTAAAGCGTGTTCTACTATTCGATTAGCACGATGTGTATTAACCCCAATTAATAATTTATTTGAGCTAATCATCTCTAAAGTATATTTTAACTTTCTATTAGGTTCATCTGCTTTACTAATCCAGGCTTCGTTGTTTTTATCCAATAATCCTAGCATCGATCCCGTATTTGGACAGTGTGCTGTTACAGTTGAATTATTTACTTTTATATCAGCAAAAAATCTTTTATATCGCTTGATTAATTTGCCTTTAATTAAAGTACTGGTAAATTTCATATTAATTTACTTATATTAAGAAATGACAAATAAAAAAGATATAAATGCTGGAATAATAATAATTGGTAATGAGATTTTATCAGGCAGAACAAAAGATACAAATACAAGTACACTTGCAACATGGCTTAATTCATTGGGAATTAAAGTCGAGGAGGTAAGAGTAATTCCAGATAAAAAAATTACGATTATTGAAACAGTCAACCTTTTTAGAAATAAATTTAAATACGTTTTTACATCAGGAGGTATTGGACCAACTCACGATGACATAACGTCAGAGTCAATTTCTGAAGCTTTTAATATCTCGTATGGCGCACACAAAGAGGCTTTCAGTATATTGGAAAAATATTACAATCCAGGAGAATTTAATGAAGGAAGACAAAAAATGGCATGGATGCCAGTTGACGCTAATTTAATACTAAACCCAACTAGTGGAGCGCCGGGTTTTTATGTTGAAAATGTTTTTTGTTTACCGGGTGTCCCCTCAATTCTTAAAGCTATGCTTGGTGGAATACAGAATAAAATTACTGGAGGAGAACCAATTTTAAGCCACACAATAAATTTAAGAACAGTAGAAAGTGAAATCGCAAAATCCTTAACGGAAGTACAAAATAAAAATTCTGAAGTTGAAATTGGAAGTTATCCATTTTTTAGGGCTGGAAAATTAGGTGTATCTCTTGTTCTAAGAGGTACAGATCAAAATAAAATTGATATTTGCAACTCTGAAATTTTAAAATTTGTTAATAATAAAAAAATTGATATTATTAATTAATTTTCTAATGATTGATTTTTTTAAAAATAATAAAAAAATATTTATCTCGACAATTCTTTTATTCCTGTTGACCTTATTCTACTTAGTAATCGATAATAAATGTTTAAATTTAAATAAGGTTATTAAAAGCTATAAAGATTTTGGTTACACAAATGTAAGACCTTGTTACCTTAAAAGTACAAAGAGTATTATTTTGCAAAAAATGCCGAGATTATTTTCTATCTTATCAGATGTTAATAGGCATTATTTTGGGAGATATGATAAAGATATTTTAGAATTAGGAGAAGCAAATGATTATGAGTCTAGACAAAATGAGTTATTCGAGAATGTTATAAATTTAGCAAAAAATGGAATGCTCGGTGTTATTAATGATAAACAATTCAAATCAGATACAAATTTTTTAGAATACTCAAAATCATACAGTTACTACTTTAGACAGAACAAAGATCATTCAAGTACAAAATTTTATAATGAAATAAATATTGGTGAAATTAATGACAATAAAAAACCTCAATTAGCATGGAAGCATGTTTCATTAGATGTAAAAAGCAAACCATCAAAATGGAAAAGATTGGTTGAAACATCACCAGTATATATTAATGGGAAAATTATTTATGTATCTGCTGATCTCAGGTTAATTGCATTAAGTGCTGAAAATGGTCAAGTTCTTTGGGAAAAAGAATTGTTACATAACCCAAGTATGAGAGGATTTATTGCTGAGATTGATTTAAATAATAATGAAAACCTTTACATTGGTATTGGTTCAAATATTTTTAAAATTGAAGCAAAATCTGGTAAAATCCAAAATTCTTTTGGGATTAATGGTTCGGTAGAAGCATGGACAGCTTTTTCACCAGTGATTTTTAAAGATAATTTAATAGTTGTTTCAAGAAACGTAGTCTACGGTTTTGATACCGAAACAGGTGAAAAAAAAATAGAAATAAAAATATTTGATAGAAAAAATTATTTGGGTGCACTTCCTTGGGGAGGAATGTCTTTAGATGAAAAAAGAGGAATAATTTATTTTGGCACAGGAAATCCAAGACCAAAAATATATGGTGTAAAAAGACAAGGTATTAACGAAGGCAGCAACAGTATTATAGCAGTTGATTTAATTGAAAAAAAAGTAAAGTGGAGATTTAAAGAAACATTTCACGATTTATGGAATTTAGATGTTGCTTTTCCTCCAATCTTAGCAAAATTAAGAATTGAAAATAAAGATTATGAAGCGGTTGTAAGCGCAACTAAAGTAGGAAATATATTAATGTTGGAAAGATCAACAGGCAGACCTATTTTTGATATTAATTATGTTAAAGCGCCAAATTCAAAAATTAACAGTGAAATAGTTTCTCCATATCAAATACAGATCAAAAAACCTGAACAAATTACAAAATTTGATTGGTCACCGAATGATATAAGCGATGTGAAAAGCAATTTATCTGCGAATATTTTAAAAAATTTGAGTGATTATGAGTATGGTTTATTCGTTCCACCAGAATTAAACAAACCTTATATTTATATGGCAGAAGGTCCAATTTGGGAGGGTGGA
>CACCHS010000002.1 GCA_902545825.1 uncultured Pelagibacteraceae bacterium | reverse complement strand
TTAAGATATTCCCTAGCCTCTACTAAGTCTGGATTTTTAAGTAGTTCTTCATTATGATGCTCTATGTAATCTTTATAAATTTTAGAATAATTTTTCCAATCATTTTCTCTTTCTTCATCAGCCTTTGAAAATGTATAGGGTTGTATGCCTGCATAGATAGCTAAAGTTTTAACAGCCTCACCAAATTTTAAATTTTGTGTTTTCATTAAAAAGTCAAAAATATTTCCATGTTCACTTGTGCTAAAACAGTGATAAAATCCTTTTTCATCATTTACAGTAAAAGATGGGGTTTTCTCATTTTTAAAAGGTGATAAGCCAATAAATTCTTTACCTCTTTTTTTCAAACTAACTGTTTTAGATACTACTGTAGAGACCTTCAGTCTTGTTTTAATTTCATCTAAATATTCTTTAGGATATTTCATTTCTTATTTAGAATCTCCTTTATAATTTTGCCTGCTAAAGAAAAGTCTACACTGTCCGAATGATTTTTTTTCAATTCACCCATTGCTTTTCCCATATCTTTTAAAGATGAAGCATTTATTGTATTTATAACTTCTTTACATAGTTTTTTTGTATCATCTTCACTCAACTGTTTTGGCAAATACTTTGACATTATATTTACTTCATTCTCCTCAATTTCAAGAAGGTCATGTCTATTATTTTTTTTATAAATTTCGATTGATTCGGTTCGTTGCTTTATCATCTTTCTTAATAATTTTTTAATATCATCATCATCTGTATCTTTTTTATTAGGTCCAGATCTGTTTTGAATATCGAGGTCTTTGAGCCCAGATAATATTAACCTATAAGTTGATATTTTATTTTTATCTTTAGATTTAAGAGCATTTTTATACTCGTCATCAATTTTTTCTCTGAGTGACATAAAAGTAATTTAACTTAAAGAATTTTTGCTTAAAAGAAAAATTGTTTTTTTTATATATTTTGTATTAGATCTGTTGCGTTAGATAAGCTTTTATTGTATTAACCTTTAACTCATGAGTTGTAATTGATCAAAAAACGAAAAGTAAATTCAATAAATAAATCAAAATTTAACCCAGGCATTTTAGTTCTCGAGAATAAGTCCATTTTTAATGGAATTGGCATAGGTTATGAAGGCACAGCTACTGGAGAAGTGTGTTTTAATACCTCTATCACTGGATACCAGGAAATACTTTCTGACCCTTCATACGCAGGACAAATAATTAATTTTACCTTTCCACATATTGGAAATGTGGGAACAAACAAACAAGACAACGAGTCAGAAAAAGTCTGGACAAAAGGGGTGATTTTCAACTCAGAAATTACCAATCCATCAAATTATAGATCATTAATGGAATTAGATTTATGGCTTAAAAAAAATAAAATAGTTGGTTTGACTGGTTTAGATACAAGAGGTTTGACAAATTTTATTAGAGATAACGGGGCTCCAAGAGGAACTATTTCAAATGATAGGAATGGGAACTTTGGAATTAAAAAATTAATTAAAAATACTTTAAAATGGCCAGGTCTTAATGGTTTGGATTTGGCAAAAACAGTATCTACTAAAAATAAGTTCTCCTGGAAAGGTTTTAAGACATGGACTAAAGAAGATGGATATAAAAAAATTAAAAAGAAAAAACTTAAGATCGTTGCAATCGACTATGGAATAAAAACGAATATTTTAAGGTATTTTTCTAATTTTTATTGCGATGTAACAGTCGTGCCTTGCCAAATGAGTGCAGAAGATATTTTAGCACTTAATCCAAGCGGAATTTTTTTATCAAATGGGCCGGGTGATCCTGCCGCAACTGGGACATATGCTATAAAAATTATAAAAAAACTTATTAACAAAAATCTACCAGTTTTTGGAATTTGTTTGGGTCATCAGCTATTAGCTTTAGCATTAGGTGGAAAAACAAAAAAAATGAAATTAGGACATAGAGGTGCAAATCATCCAGTTAAAAACCTGATCAATAATAAAGTTGAAATAACTAGTCAAAATCATGGATTTGAGGTTACAAAAAATAATTTACCAAAAAATATTGAGATAACTCATAAATCTCTGTTTGATAACAGTATAGAGGGTATAAAATTAAAAAATAAACCTGTCTTTTCTGTGCAATATCATCCTGAATCTAATCCTGGTCCACAAGATAGTCGCTACCTATTCAGTAATTTTATTAATGAAGTTAAAAAATATGCCAAAAAGAAAAGATATTAAAAAAATTTTAGTTATTGGGGCTGGACCGATCACTATTGGCCAAGCATGTGAATTTGATTATTCAGGAACACAAGCTTGTAAAGCACTTAAAGATGAAGGTTATAAAGTTATTTTAGTCAATTCTAATCCTGCAACTATTATGACAGATCCTGGCGTTGCAGATCAAACATACATTGAACCCATATCTGTAGAAGTACTTGAGGAAATTATTAAAAAAGAAAAACCTCACGCTATTCTTCCAACGATGGGTGGACAAACTGCCCTTAACTTAGCTTTAAAAGCAGAAAAATTAGGAATACTCAAAAAATATAAAATAGAGCTTATAGGAGCAAATTCAAAAGCAATTGCTAATGCAGAGGATAGAAAAAAATTTAGAAAAAATATGTCTGAAATTGGTATTGATTTACCTAAATCCGAGATACTTAATAAGTTTAAATATGCATCAAAGTGTTTAAAAAAAATTGGTCTTCCTGCAATTATAAGGCCTTCATTTACCCTGGGTGGTCTTGGTGGAGGCATAGCAAGGACTAAAAAAGAATTTTTTAAAATCGTTAAAGGTGGGCTTTATGAATCTCCACAAAATCAAGTTCTCGTAGAGGAATGCCTAGATGGGTGGAAAGAATTTGAAATGGAAGTTGTTAGAGATAAAAATGATAATTGTATTATAATTTGTTCAATCGAAAATATTGACCCAATGGGCACACATACGGGAGACTCTGTGACAATAGCACCAGCATTAACATTGACTGATAAAGAATATCAAGTGATGAGAAACGCTTCTATTGCTTGTCTTAGAAAGATTGGAGTTGAAACAGGCGGTTCAAATGTTCAATTCGCTATAAATCCAAAAAATGGAAGAATGGTAATTATAGAGATGAATCCTCGTGTGTCACGATCTTCGGCTCTTGCTTCGAAAGCAACAGGTTTTCCAATTGCAAAAGTAGCCGCAAAATTAGCAATAGGTTACACATTAGATGAACTTCAAAACGAAATTACGAAAGTAACACCTGCCTCATTCGAGCCAACAATTGATTATGTGGTTACAAAAATTCCTAGATTTACGTTTGAAAAATTTCAAGATACTAAACCAATTTTAGGTACCTCAATGAGATCTGTGGGAGAGGCTATGGCAATTGGTAGAAATTTTAAAGAATCTTTTCAAAAAGCTTTGGTTTCTCTTGAAACTGGTCTTTCTGGGTTAGATAATTTATTTCACTATTCAAAAAAAGAAATTTTAAAACAATTAAAGATCAATATACCTGATAAATTATTGTTGGTTGCAGAAGCATTTAGAAAAAAAATTTCGATAGAAAAAATTTATAATTTATCAAAAATTGATCCTTGGTTTTTAGGTCAAATAAAAGAAATTGTTGAGGAAGAAAATAAAATTATCAAATTTGGTTTACCGAGAAACTTTGTGGAATTCAATAGAATAAAGTCTTTAGGATTTTCTGACAAAAGGTTAGGTAAACTTACTGGGATACAGGAAAAAATTTTACAAAGAAAAAGAGCTGCACTTAAAGTAATTCCAGTTTTTAAAAAAGTAGATACTTGTGCTGCTGAATTTAAATCCTTTACCCCTTACATGTATTCAACTTATCAGCGAAACTTTTCGATTAATACAGAGTGTGAAGCAGATCCAAGCAGCAAAAGAAAGATTATTATACTTGGGGGTGGTCCAAATAGAATTGGGCAAGGCATTGAGTTTGACTATTGTTGTTGTCAGGCAAGTTTTGCTTTGAAAGAGGCAGGGTTTGAAACAATAATGATAAATTGTAACCCTGAAACAGTTTCTACAGACTACGACACTAGTGACAGACTTTATTTTGAACCTCTAATAGATGAATATGTACAAAATATAATTTTAAAGGAAAAATCTAAGGGAAATCTAGTTGGAATAATTGCTCAATTTGGTGGTCAAACACCAATTAAGCTTGCAAAGTTCTTGCACGAAAATAATTTGCCTATTCTAGGAACACAATATTCATCCATAGATCTTGCGGAAGATAGAGATAGATTTAGAGACTTATTAATAAGACTCAATTTAAAGCAAGCTGAAAGTGGAATTGCAGATAAATATGACAAAGCAATACTAATAGCTAAAAAAATTGGATTACCAGTAGTTGTTCGTCCCTCGTATGTTTTAGGTGGTAGGGCGATGGAAATTGTTCATGATGAAAGTCAATTAAAAGAATTTATTAATCAAGCTTTTAAGGCGTCAGATAATAATCCAATTTTAATTGATAAATTTATAGATAACGCAATGGAAGTTGATGTTGATGCGATATGTGATAGAAAAGATGTTTATGTAGCAGGCATTATGCAACATATTGAAGAAGCAGGAATACATTCTGGTGATTCAGCTTGTTGTTTGCCTCCAGTGTCAATCAAAGATAGCATTCTCAAAGAAATAAAAATTCAAACAAGAAAATTGGCTTTAGCATTAAAAGTTAAGGGACTGCTTAATATTCAATTTGCGATTAAAAAGGATGAAGTTTATGTAATTGAAGTTAATCCTAGAGCAAGTAGAACTGTTCCTTTTGTATCAAAAGCTAATGGTGTACCGCTAGCAAAAATTGCTTCAAGAATAATGGCAGGCGAAAAGCTTTCTAAGTATAAATTAAAATATAAAACAAATAAAAAATTTGCTGTTAAAGAAGCTGTTTTTCCTTTTAATAAATTTCCTGATAGTGATTTATTACTTGGTCCAGAAATGAAGTCTACTGGAGAAGTTATGGGTTTTGATTACGATTTTGGTATGGCGGTCGCTAAAAGTCAAATTGCTGCCTATAATTCTCTTCCAGTAAGTGGCATGGCATTTTTATCAGTCAAAGACTCTCATAAACAAGAGATAATAGGAGTTGCACAAAGACTCAAAAAATTAGGTTTTGGTATTTCTGGAACAAAAGGCACTGCAAAAATTTTAAAAGATAATGGAATTAAGTGCAAAACTATTAATAAAGTAAGTAGTGGACGACCACACATAGTAGATGTTTTAAATGCAAAAAAAATATCTTTGGTGATTAATACTGGAGGTGGAAATAGTGAACATAGAATTGACGATGCAAGGGCTTTAAGAAGAGGAACATTGGCAAACAAAGTTCCTTACTGCACAAATATGTCGACAGCTTATTCATTTCTTGAAGCTATAAAATCACTTAAAACTAAAAAATTAGAGGTTAAATCCTTACAGGATAATTAATCCACCTTCCAATCAGTTTTAAACGTTACATAATTCACTTGTAAACATCTTCTTTCTTTTGATATTTCTTTTTTTTCCATACCATGCCAAGTGCCTGGGCCGCTTGTGAAGAAGTATCCATAATTATCTTTATAGGGCATTGTTTTTACTTTTTTTAAATTATTATCATAAAAATCAGTACCTAAATCCTCACTTTCATTTGTTTTATTTACAAATAATAAACAGGACATTAATTTTTCTTCAATATCGCAATGTGGTTTCAGCCAAAAACCTTTTCTATCACATATAACTTCTACCCTTATGTATGAATTAGATAGGTCTTTCCCCACGAGTTTTGAAACTTTTTCATACGTATTTTTATTTTGCAATTCTTTAATTAGCTTCATTAAATGTGGAAATTCTGTGGAATTTTCTTTGGTTATAAAACATCTAAACTTAAGTGCTTTCCCTCCATAAGAAAGTCCTTTTCTAAACTCTGGAGCACCTCCGTCAATAGCTCTTGTACCATCATAATTTAGATCGTGGTCAATTGGATTTGCTATATCGGCATTAACTATTTCATTTATTTGTCCATCAGTGAGAGGTTTATCTAATTCCCAATGTAAAAATGGATCCTCAAATTTTTTTGAATTATTTTCAATAGATTTTAAAAATGACATTATTTTTTTTTTTAATTATATTAGCTACCCTATTAGTTTCATCAAGTTTTTCATAGTTCCATACTTCTAATTTATCTTCCAAATTTCTAATAATATTTAATTTAGTAAACAATTTCCTAAATTGTCTAAACCTATAGTCATCTTTTTTTGATTGAATTTGAGCTACATATATTGGTTTACCCGTCAAAGCAGCTTCGGAAATCATCGATGTTGAGTCGCATGTAATCACTAAAAATTCAGAAATAGATAGAGCAGATAAGTAAGCTTTTTTATCTACATTTTTAACGATTATGGTTTCTTTATCAAAAAAACTGCTTGCATGTTCTATTGTGTTAATTGGGGTTCTCATTGATGGTATTATAATAATTTGAAGATCATATTTCTTTGCTAAATTTTTTAGTTTTTCAAAAATTTTTTCTAAATTATTTCTATCATAGCTATAGTACTTATTGGGTCCACCTAAAACTAAAAGTAGCTGTTTTTTATCTCTATTAATATTATTTAATAAATAGCTATGATTATCTTTAATTTCTTTTAACGAGAGATAATGTAATGCACCTTTTGAGTTAATTACATTCTCACCACTTAAGCCATCGTGCTCTGGTGCAATTATATAATCAAAGTTTTTTAAAGAAACTTTCGGGTCCTGAATATGTATATTAATTAATTTTTTTTTTGAATTTTTTTTTAAATATAAAGATGGTATGACACTTTTTCTACCACAAGATATAATTAGATCTATCTCGGGCACAATAAATTTTTTGAAAAATAAATTTGAAACTGGTGTTATTTTAGGCGTGATTAACTTTGCAAATAAATTAAGTTCAACTTTTTGGTGTATGTAGTCAATGTCTAATGCTTTTGCTAAACCTTCGACCTGGCTAATCATGCCATGCATGCCTTCTGTTAACAATAACCCTTTTAATTTGGACATAAATTACTATATAGCTTTGATATGAATCAAAATCCAACTAAACACACAAAAGTGTTAATAATTGGATCCGGTCCAGCCGGATACACTGCAGCAGTTTATGCGGCTCGAGCAATGCTTAATCCAGTTTTAGTTCATGGTATGGAGCCTGGAGGCCAATTGACTACTACAACTGATGTTGAGAATTATCCCGGATTTGCTGAAGTAATACAAGGTCCTTGGCTTATGGATCAGATGAAAGAACAAGCTAAAGCGGTTGGTACAGAAATGATAGAAGATCATATCTCCTCGGTTAATCTAAAGTCAAAACCCTTTGAAGCCATAGGAGAAAGTGGTCAAAAATACACAGCTGACTCAATAATAATATCGACTGGTGCCCAAGCAAGGTGGTTAAATTTAAAATCTGAACAAGAGTATAGAGGTTTTGGTGTATCGGCATGTGCAACATGTGATGGATTTTTTTTTAAAGAAAAAACTGTAGCTGTTGTAGGTGGTGGAAACGCAGCTGTTGAAGAAGCTATGTTTTTAACAAAGTTTGCATCAAAAGTTAAACTTATCCATAGAAGGAATGAACTTAGAGCTGAAAAAATGCTTCAAAAAAAACTTATGGAAAATAAGAAAATTGAAATTATTTGGGACACAGTTATTGAAGATGTAATCGGCGATAATGACCCTAAGAATGTTACTGGAATAAAAATTAAGAATGTAAAATCAAATAAAATTGATGAATTGAAAGTTGATGGTTTATTTATTGCAATTGGCCATGATCCAGCAACTAATTTATTTAAAGATCAGGTCAATATGGATAAAGAAGGATATTTAATTACAAAACCTGACTCTACTGAAACAAATATACCTGGTGTTTTTGCAGCTGGGGATGTTAAAGATAAGATATTTAGACAGGCAGTAACTGCTGCGGGAATGGGTTGTATGGCTGCACTAGAGGCTGAAAAGTACCTATCTCACTAATTTTAGATTAATTTAAACTCTCACAAAATAGTTTTATTCTTTTCATAGCTTCTTGTAATTTATCCATAGAAGTTGCATATGAAATCCTAAAAAAACCTTCTAAACCAAAAGCAGACCCTTGGACAACAGCAACCTCGTTGTTTTCTAGTAAAGATTCCACAAAATCTGTATCACTTGTGATTTTTTTTCCATTTTTATCTTTTTTACCAATTAGACCTTTGCAGCTTGGAAATACATAAAACGCTCCATTAGGTTTAATACAATTTATTCCTTCAATAGCATTGAGAGAATTCACAACAAAATCTCTTCTATCTTGAAAAGCTTTAGCTCTTACTGAAATAAAATCTTGTTTTCCATTTAATGCCTCAACTGCAGCTGCTTGACTGATAGATGATGGATTGGTTGTAGACTGAGATTGAATTTTAGCAATAGCTTTTATAATCTCTTTATCACCCGCAGCATATCCTATTCTCCAACCCGTCATTGCATAAGATTTGCTTACACCATTCATAGTAACCACTTTATTTTTTATTTCTGGTATTTGAGCTATAGTAAAAAATTTAAATCCATCATAAGTAATATGTTCATATATATCATCACTTAGTATATTCACATGAGGATTTCTTTTTAAAACTTGAGATAGATTTTTTATTTCTTGCTCTGAATAACATGCTCCAGTTGGGTTTGATGGAGAATTCAATATAAGCCATTTAGTATTATTATTAATTTTCGACTCTAAATCTTTTGCACTTAATTTGAAACCTTGTTCCTCAGAACATTCTATTACCACTGGATTAGCTCCAGCTAATAAAACTATATCTGGATATGAAACCCAATAAGGAGCTGGAATAATTACTTCATCACCTTTATTTAAAGTTGACATCATTAAATTATATATTACGTGTTTTCCTCCTGCCCCAACTGTAATTTGATCAACTGTATAATTTATATTATTTTCCCTTTTAAATTTTTTGACAATCGCCTCCTTAAGAGCATTTGTACCGTCTACAGTTGTATACTTGGTATCACCATCTTTAATTGCTTTTATTGCTGCATTTTTAATATTTTCGGGTGTATCAAAATCTGGTTCTCCAGCACCCAGTCCAATCACATCCTTCCCAGCAGCTTTCAATTCTTTAGCTTTTTGAGATACTGCTATAGTTGGGGAAGGTTTTATTCTTTTTAAGCTGTCAGATATAATGCTCATTGAAATAATATTTTATTTTAATACTTTGTTTATTATATGCAAAATACATATCAAGATTTAATTACTGATTTAGAGGGAAAAAAGCCAGAAATAAGTGGAAAACTTGAAGGTGGCAAAAAATTCAAAATAGTGTCCGATTTTAAACCTGCTGGTGATCAGCCAGCTGCAATAAAAAAATTAGTTGATGGTGCAAATAAACAACAATTTAACCAAGTTTTGTTGGGAGTCACTGGATCTGGAAAAACTTTTACTATGGCCAAAATCATAGAGACTACCAATAGACCAGCTTTAATTTTAGCGCCAAATAAAACTTTGGCAGCGCAGCTTTATGGGGAAATGAAAAGCTTTTTTCCAAATAACGCAGTGGAATATTTTGTTTCTTATTACGATTATTATACTCCTGAGGCATACGTTCCAAGATCAGATACTTATATAGAGAAAGAAGCGTCAATTAATGAACAGATTGACAGAATGAGACACTCTGCAACGCGATCTCTTTTGGAAAGAGATGATGTTTTAATAGTAGCCAGTGTTTCATGTATTTATGGATTAGGTTCTGTTGAAGCGTACAGCAAAATGACTTTAACTCTTCAAAAAAATAACGACTATAATAGAGAACAAATAATAAAATCCTTAGTTGCTCTACAATATAAAAGAAATGATCAAAATTTTTATAGAGGAACATTTAGAGCTCGTGGAGAATATCTTGAAATATTTCCTTCACATCTTGAAGATAGAGCTTGGAGATTGAGTCTATTTGGGGACAAGTTAGAAAAAATCGAGGAGTTTGATCCTTTAACAGGAGATCAGGTTAGAGAACTTAATTTAATAAAAGTCTATGCAAACAGTCATTACATAACTCCAAAACCAACAGTAGAACAAGCAATTATTAATATAAGAAAAGAATTAGAAGTTACTTTAAAAAAACATAAATCAGAAAATAAATTACTTGAAGCACAAAGATTAGAGGAAAGAACAAGATTTGATTTAGAAATGATTGAAGCAACCGGATCTTGTGCAGGTATAGAAAATTACTCAAGATTTTTATCTGGTAGAAAGCCTGGTGAACCACCGCCAACACTATTTGAATACTTTCCTGATAATACTCTAATCTTTGTTGACGAGTCTCATGTAACTGTACCGCAATTAAATGGTATGTATAAAGGGGATAGATCAAGAAAAAGTACTTTAGCAGAATATGGTTTTAGACTTCCATCTTGTATGGATAACAGACCTTTAAAATTTGAAGAATGGGATTTAATGAGAACACAAACGGTTTTTGTTTCAGCAACTCCTGGACCATGGGAATTAGAGCAAACTAAAGGAAAATATATTGATCAAGTTATTAGACCAACTGGTCTAATAGATCCACCAGTGGAAATAAGATCAGCAAAAAATCAAGTTGATGATTTAATGCATGAGTGTAAAAAAGTAATTGAAAACAACCATAGAGTTTTAGTAACTACTTTAACAAAAAAAATGGCTGAAGATCTCACAGAGTATCTTCATGAGAATGGTATTAAAGTAAGATACCTTCATTCCGATATCGATACTTTGGAAAGAATAGAAATTATGAGAGATCTTAGAATGGGAGTATTTGATGTTCTTGTTGGAATAAATCTTTTAAGAGAGGGTTTAGATATTCCAGAGTGCGCCATGGTTGGAATTCTTGATGCAGATAAAGAAGGTTTTTTAAGATCTGAAACTTCTTTAATTCAAACTATCGGAAGAGCTGCTAGAAATATAGAGGGAAAAGTAATTTTATATGCTGATAAAGAGACTAAAAGTATAAAAAAAGCAATTCAAGAAACAGAGAGAAGAAGAAAAATACAATTAGCTTATAATAAAAAACATAACATTGATGCTAAAACTGTAAAAAAAGAGATTAGCGACATATTAGAAAGCGTTTACGAAAAGGATTATGTCAAAATAAGCGAGGGGTCGAATATTGGTGGAAACTTAAAAAAACACCTAAAAGGGCTTGATAAAAAAATGAAAGAAGCTGCATCCAACTTAGAATTTGAGGAAGCAGCAAAGATAAGAGACGAAATTAGAAAATTACAAACCACAGAACTTGAAATTACTTTAAATCCAAAAATTAGGCAGTACGATGTAAAAAATAAAATATACCCAAAAGGAAGATCAACTTTAGGAATGCCCGGTACAAGAGTGACTAAAAAAAAGGATAAAAAATGGAAGCAAAAAAGATAATTATTACTGGTGGAGCCACAAGAATTGGTGCTGCAATTGCCAATAAGTTATCTGGCCCAAATAAAGAAATAGTTATTCACTTCAACAAATCAATGTCTAAAGCCGAGGATTTAAAAAAAAAATTATTTCTAAAAGGATCAAAAATATATTTAATACAAGCTGATCTTAATAAAGATAGTGATTTAAAAAAAATTATCAAATTTGCAAAGTCAAAATTAAAATATTTTGATTGTTTAATAAATAATGCCTCTTTATTTGAAAACGATAAGTTGGATAATTTTACATCTAAAAGTTGGGAAAAACACATAACCACTAACTTAAAAGCCCCTGCCTATCTCTCAAAAGAATTTTCTAAAAATATAAAAGGAAAAAACAATAATATTATTAATATTATTGACCAAAGGGTTTTTAAACTGACGCCATTTTTTTTCTCTTATACTTTGAGTAAAACTGGTTTATATACCTTGACCAAAACGAGTGCGATGAGTTTAGCCCCTCAAATTAGGGTTAACGGTATAGCTCCTGGACCTACAATTAAAAATAAAAGACAATCAATGAAACATTTTAAAAATCAATACCTAGCGACACCACTGAAAAAACAAGTTAATGTAGGTGAAGTTTGTAATGCTGTTGACTTCTTTATTAAAAACAGCTCTATTACTGGACAGGTTGTAGCTTTGGATAGCGGTCAAAGCCTTAATTGGCAAACACCAGATATTTTGAGGGGAAAAGAATGAAAAAAAATAATTTTAAGATCATAAAATTAAATAAAAGTAAAAGTCTATTTAATTACGAAAAAAAAGTTATTATTAGTGAATTAATTTTAAATCTTAAGTTAGGCTATTATGACTTTGAAAAAGAAAAACCTCAAAAAGTAAAGTTTAGTTTAGAAGCAAATTATGAAGATAAAAAACCAACAAATGATAAAGATTTAAAATCTATAGTAAATTACGCTAAACTTGTAAGATTAGTAAAAAAACTTGTTAAAAATAGACATTATAATTTTCTTGAAACTTTAGCCGAAGATGTATTTGATGAATTATTTAAAGATAAACGAATTGGCAAAATATCTCTTAAAATTGAAAAACTAGAGGTAATGAAAGATTGTTCCTCTGTCGGAATACAAATATCAAAAAAAAGAAGCTATGATCAGCTCTGAGATAGGAAAAGAAGTAATCAAAAAAGAACTAGCATTAATACCTAAGCTCCCGGGTGTTTATAAAATGATTAATTCAAAAAATGAAATTTTATATGTCGGAAAAGCTAAGAATTTACCAAATAGATTAAAAAGCTATGTGTCAGAAAAAAATCACATAATTAGAACAGAACGAATGTTGTCACAAACCAAAAAAATTGAAATAACAACTACTTCTAATGAAAGCGAAGCCTTATTACTTGAAGCAAATTTAATTAAAAAACATAAACCAAAATTTAATATTCTTTTACGTGATGATAAATCTTTTCCATTTATTTTTATTGGTAAAGAAGATACATGGCCTCAAATTAAAAGACATAGAGGTAAAAAAGAAAAAAAAGGATTTTTCTTTGGTCCATTTGCATCAGCTGGATCTGCAAATTGGACAATTAAGATGATTCAAAAAATTTTTCATCTTAGAGTGTGCGATGACACAGTATTTAAAAATAGAGAAAGACCTTGTATCTTATATCAAATAAAGAGATGTTCAGCTCCTTGCGTAGGGTTTATTGAGGAAAAGGATTATAAACAATCAGTTGAAGATGCCATAGAATTTGTATCAGGGAAATCAAGAAAGATACAAAAAAATCTTTCTCAGCAAATGGAAAAAGCTAGTGAGGAACTTGATTTTGAAAAGGCAACAATTTTAAGAGATAGAATTAAATCACTGAATATTATTCAGTCTTCTCAAAGAGTAAATGAGGCAAATCTCGTAGAAGCAGATGTAATTGCTGGTTATAAAGAATCTGGAAAAACCTGTATTCAAGTTTTTTTTTATAGATCAAAACAAAATTGGGGAAACCAAGCTTTTTATCCCAAACACGATGCTGAGGAAAATCTTAGTGAAATATTAAACTCATTCGTATCTCAATTTTATGAAAATAAAAGTGTTCCCACATCAATAATTCTTTCTGAAAATATAAGAGAAAAAGACCTAATTGAAAAAACTCTATCAAAAAAAGAGGATAAGCAAATTAATATTTCTGTAGCAAAAAAAGGATCAAATTTAAAAGTAATCAATCAAGCAATTAAAAATGCAAAGGATAGTTTAAGTAGAAAACTTTACGAAAGCCAAAATAATAAAGAATTGTTTGAGTCAGTAGCTAAAAAATTTAATTTAGAAACAAACATTAATTTAATTGAAGTTTATGATAATAGCCATATTCAAGGCACAAATAGTGTTGGTGCTTTAATAACATATGGAGAAGAAGGATTTATTAAAAAAAGATACAGAAAATTTAATATTAAAATTAGAGAAAACAGTCAAGATGATTATGGTATGATTAAAGAAGTTTTAGAAAGAAGATTTAAAAGAGCGCTTCAAGAAAAAGATAACTATCTAACTTTTCCTGATCTTGTTTTAATAGATGGTGGTAAAGGTCAATATTCAAGTGCAAGATCAAGTCTTAATGAACTTGGACTTCATGATATCCCCGTGATAGCTATAGCAAAAGGTAAACTGAGAAACAGTGGTAATGAGGTTTTTTTTCACAACGGAAAAGAGATTAAATTTGAAAAAAACGATCCAACTTTATTTTTCTTGCAAAGAATTAGGGACGAAGCGCATAGATTTGCAGTGAGTGCACATAGAGCTAAAAGAAAGAAAGGTATGACTAGTTCTTTGCTTGATCAAATCGAGGGAATTGGATCAATTAGAAAAAGAGCATTATTAAATCATTTTGGATCAGCTCGAGCTGTTGAATCAGCAAGTTTAGACGAGATTCAATCAGTTGACGGAGTTGAAGAAAAGGTAGCAAAAAAAATTTATAATTTTTTCCACGAATGAAAATAAAAATTCCAAATTACTTGACTATAGGAAGAATTATAATAGTACCAATTTTTGTTTTTGCATTTTATCTTCCTGGTTTTTACGGAGATTTAATACCATTCGTTTTGTTTTTAGTGGCTTCTTTTACTGATTTTCTTGATGGACTATTAGCTAGAATGTTCAAAGAAGAGTCTAAATTAGGAGAGCTATTAGACCCAATTGCAGACAAAATTATTGTTGCTACAGCACTTATTTTGTTAGTAATGGATGGAACAATTAGAAATTATGAAGTTATCGCTGCAATTATTATTTTAACCAGAGAAATTCTGATATCAGGTTTAAGAGAATTTTTAGCTAAAGGACAAATTAAACTTCCTGTCTCTAATTTAGCAAAATTAAAAACTTTTCTTCAAATGTTTTCTATTGCACTTTTGCTTACTGGTGAAACTGGGAATAAATTAATTAATTTTCAAGACTATAATGCTCAAACAATTGGGATGGTTTTACTCTGGCTGTCAGCTTTTCTGACACTTTATACAGGTTATGATTATTTGAGAAAAGGTATCGACCACGCTATTTCTGAAGATAATAAAAATTAAGCAGCGATTTTCTTTCTTACAATATCTTGATAGCTTTTAGAAAGCTCCATAATAGTATTACATACTTTGAAATTAAATTTATCAATCGATGAAACTGGTGTCACCTCTGCGGCGGTACCTGTCAGAAAACACCCAACAAAATTTGATAATTCTAATACCTCTATCTTTCTCTCAAATACTTTAATATTTTTTGTTTTTGCTATTTCAATAATCGTACGTCTTGTTATTCCATCTAAGAAAGAATCTGGGGTTGGGGTATGTAAATTACCATCTTTATCCTTAAAAAAAATATTTGCGCCAGTTGCCTCTGCAACCTTACCTTCGTGATCGAGCATTAAAGAGTCTGTATAACCTTGACTCTCTGCATCATGTTTAGACAAAGTACATATCATATATAAACCAGCAGCCTTTGTGTCCCAGGGAATTGACTCGGGCGATGGTCTTTTCCATTTTGAAATATTTAATTTAATACCTTCTGTTTTTAATTTTGGGTCAAAGTATGAGCCCCACTCCCATGTTGCAATTGCAACATGAATTTTTGTTTGTTGAGCGGATATTGCCATCATTTCACTTCCACGCCAAGCAACTGGCCTCACATAACCATTGCTTACTTTTTGTATAGATATAATTTTTTTACTAGCTTCATTTATTTGATCTTGTGTGAACGGTATCGTAAAACCCATTCTTTTTGCTGAATAAAAAAATCTCTCTGTGTGCTCTTCAAGTTTAAAAATAGCTCCGTCATAAACTCTTTCACCTTCAAATACACAGCTAGCATAATGCAAACCATGGCTGAGAACGTGTAGTTTAACATCGCCCCAATCTACTAGACTGTCATTATACCAAATTTTACCAGATCTTTTATCGTAAGGTATCATAAGAAAAATATATTATATTAAAAAAATATCTTTCTAAATATAATATGTCAATATAACTTACCAATATGAAAGATCTTTTATATTTAAAAGATGATCATTTAAAAGAGTTTATAGAGAAGCTTTTTGTAAGCTATAGAGAGTCATTTAATGACGCAAAAAAAACACTTGATAAACACTCGTTGGGAATAGCTCATCACAAGGTGATACATATAATTTCTATCAATGAAGGAATAACAATTTCTAATCTTTTAAAAAAGCTCAAAATAACAAAACAGAGTCTTAATCGAGTAATTAAAGAACTTATTAAATTAGATATCATACTATTTAAAAAAGGCGAGAAAGATACAAGATTTAAGCATGTTTACCTGACAAAAAAGGGGATAAAAATTTTTGAAGAAATTTTCTCGGCCCAAAAAAAAAGAATTTATAATGCTCTTTTAAATTCTACATCGAATGAGGTAAATAATTTTAATAATGTAATTAAAAAAATAATTAATGAAAAAATTTGAAGCACATATATTAGTTGTAGATGATGATGATGGAATAAGAAATTTATTAAAAAAATATCTGTCTGAAAAAAATTTTTTAATAACTACAGCTAGTAGTGCAGAGGATGCTCAAGAGAAAATACTTGTAATAAAATTTGATTTAATTGTCCTAGATATAATGATGCCAGGTCAAAGTGGCTTAGATTTTATCTCACAAAATAGAGGTAAAATTAATACTCCAGTAATTCTTTTGACTGCAAAAGGTCAGCCTGATGAGCGAATCGAGGGTCTAGAGATGGGTGCTGACGATTACTTACCAAAGCCCTTTGAACCTAGAGAGCTAGTTCTGAGAATTAAAAATATATTAATGAAAACAAAAATTAGAAATACAAAAAGACTCATAGAATTTGATAATATTACAATTGATTTGAATAAACTTATAATTCAAAAAAAATCAGAACAATTTAAAATTAATAATACTGAAAAAATTATTTTAGAAAAAATGATAAACTCACCAGGAGAAATTTTTTCACGAGACTATATTGGCAACTTAATTGATATAGATAAAGAGAGATCTGTTGATGTAATAATTACAAGATTAAGAAAAAAAATAGAAATAGACTCAAAAAAACCAAAATATCTACAAACAATACGAGGATCTGGTTATGTTTTATGGATTGAATAGTTTTATAAAAAAATTATTACCTAAACAATTATTTTATAGAGCATTATTAATTGTTGCTGCACCAATAATTATTCTACAAATAACAATATCAATTGTTTTTTTTGATAGTCTTTGGATAAAAACTAATAAAGGAATGACTAGGGCCTTGATTGGTGAAATTAAATTTTTTATAGATGCTTATGATAATGAACAATATAATAAGGATTCTCTTACAAAACTTTTTTTTGAGTCACATAATGTAAAAGTAGATTATCTTCCTCATTCAGTATTACCAAAAGAGGATTTAGAGAGATGGTTTAGCCCAATGGATAGAACATTAAGAAGAGAACTTAAATCAGAATTTTCAAATTATTGGTTTGATACAACTTCTTTAAAGGATTTTATTGATTTAAAAATTAAATATCTAAATGGATATTTTCAGTTTGTTATTCCAAAAGACAGAGTAGCTAATTCATCTGCAAGAATTTTTGCTTTATGGATTACCTTGCCAGCATTTTTATTAATTATTGTAGCACTAATTTTTTTAAAAAATCAAACTAGGCCTATTATAAATTTAGCAAAAGCATCTGAAAGATTTGGTCGAGGTGAAGATATTGGAGAATATAGACCCTCAGGAGCATTAGAGATAAGACAAGCTGGATATGAATTTGATAAAATGAGAAAACGTATAATTAGACACTTAAATCAAAGATCAGAAATGTTATCGGGAATAAGCCATGATTTACGAACACCATTAACAAGAATTAAACTCCAGCTTGCTTTTATTAAAGATAAAGAAATAGAAAAAAAACTGTCTGATGATGTCATTGAAATGGAAAAAATGCTTAATGAGTATCTTCAATTTTCTAGCAATAGATCAAATGAGAAAAGTGAGAATTTTGATATTTCTGATCTTATATCAAATACAATAAGCAAGTATGAAACAAAAAAAATTATCTTTGAAAAAAAATCTGAAATTCTTTTTATAGGAAGAAAAAGCCTTATAAAAAGATCGTTAAGTAATTTTATCGATAATGCACTAAAATATAGTGATAAAGTAGTAATTGATATTAAAAAAAGTGCAAACAATATTGTAATTAATATAGATGATAACGGCATAGGTATACCTGAAAAAGAACGAGAAAATGTTTTCAAACCATTTTACAAAATAGATAAAAGCAGAGGAGATTCTAAATCAAGTGTTGGTCTTGGGATGTCAATAGCATCAGACATGATACAATCACATGGCGGTAGTATTAAGTTGGAAAACTCAAGTTTGGGTGGGTTAAGAGTTAAGATTTTTTTACCTTTTTAATTTTATCCGATTTGTTTTTTTTATTTAATTTCTTTTCAAGTATTTCTAGTCTTTTTTTTACAATTTCTAATTCCTCTTTGGTGGATAAATCTAATTTAAAAATAATCTCATCTTTTTTTGACTTTATAATATTGAGTATTTCGCTACTAAGATCTTTGTATGATATCAAACCTTGCTCTAATAATTTAGCAATTTTATCAATTACGAATTTTGATTTTGTCATATTATGCTTAAAAAAATTAATATATCCTTATAATATAATTTTAAATAATGTTTATAAATAATTTTGACCCAGTTGCATTTACCGTATTTTCAATAGAAATAAGATGGTATTCGTTAGCATATATTTTTGGAATTTTATTTGGATGGCTGATAATTAAAAAATTTTTAGATAAAGATCAAAAATATTTCAAAAATTTAGATGACCTCTTGACCTATATAATTTTAGGTATAATTCTTGGGGGACGATTGGGTTACGTGATTTTCTATAACCCACAATACTATCTAAGTAATTTTTCAGAAGTTTTTATGATATGGAAAGGTGGTATGTCTTTTCATGGGGGGCTAATTGGAGTTATTATAGGAACCTATATATTTTCAAAAAAAAATCATTTCAATCCTTACATATTTTTAGACTTGATTTCTTTAGTTGCGCCTATTGGTATTTTCTTTGGAAGAGTTGCCAATTTTTTAAACTCTGAATTGTATGGAAAAGAGACAACTGTTTCGTGGGGCGTAACTTTTGCAAAGGTTGATAACGTGTCTCGCCATCCTTCACAACTTTATGAAGCTGGTTTTGAGGGTATTATACTTTTTTTAATCTTAATTATTTTTGTAAAAAATAATTTTTTAGAAAAAAAAGGTTTTATATCTGCATTATTTTTAGTGTTTTACTCAACTTTTAGATTTTTTATTGAATTTTTTAGAGAACCAGATCTACAAATTGGATATTTATTATTCAATCTAACGCTGGGGCAAATTTTGTGTCTAATTTTTTTTTCAATTGGATTTTTTTTAATAAAGAAAAATGAAAGATTATAAAAATAAGATAATCGGTATAGATAAATTTATCGAAAATTCATTATATGATAAAAGAGATGGGTATTATATGTCAAAAGATCCTTTTGGTAAGAAAGGTGATTTTATTACATCCTCAAATATATCAATTTTCTTTTCAGAGATGCTAGCAATATGGATTTTAAGTTTTTGGGAAAAGTTAAATAAACCAAAAAAAATCAATATTATTGATATGGGTGGAGGTAATGGAGAAATGTCTTTTAATATCTTAAATACTTTAAATAAGTTTTCACAATTTAAAAAAAATTATTGTTTTTATATTCATGAGAAAAGTCCATATCTAAAAAGAAAACAGAAATTTAAAATTAAAAATAGTAGCATAATTTGGATTAATAATTTGGAAAAAATTAAAGACGGTCCATGTCTATTTTTAGCCAACGAATTTTTTGACTCATTTCCTATTAAGCAATTTTTAAAGAAAGATAAAGCATGGTTTGAAAGAAAAGTAAAATTTTCTAGAAACAAAAGTTTAGTTTACGTTGACCAAAAAACTAATATAAAGTCTTTAGATAAAAAAATAGGAGTTAAGTTAAGTAACAATCAAACGTTTATAGAAATTTCTGAAAATACGATCAAATATTTAAAGTCTATTTATAAAATAATTGCAAAAAAAAATGGTGGTCTTCTGATTATTGATTATGGTTATTTCGACAAAAAGATGAAAAATACATTAAGAGGTTTTTCAAACCATAAAATTGTCGATATTTTAGAGCATTATAAAAAATGTGATATTACACATAGTTTACCCTTTGATTTTTTAAAAAAAATTGCAAAGAAAATTGGATTTAATATTTCTGGAATTACAACACAGGGCAGTTTTTTGAAAAAGTTAGGTATTATTGAAAGAGCAGAAATGGTATCAAAAAAAATGAATTTTTCGGATAAGGCGAATATTTATTATAGGTTAGAAAAATTGATTGGAAAACAATTTATGGGTGATGTTTTTAAAGTGATGCTTCTAACAAATAACAAAACTAAATTTAAAATTGGTTTTTAAAATTGATTAAGACAAAAAAATTATCGTCCCAAAGGAGTGTTACATATGGGTTTTTTGGATCGAAAGGAGGTGTCTCAAAAGGAATTTATAAAAGTTTAAATTGTGGAGTCGGATCAAACGATAAAAAAAACAATATAAAAAAAAATTTAAATATTGTATTAAAAAAACTAAAATCAAATACAAGAAAAATTCATTTACCAAAACAAATTCATAGCAATAAATTTTATTTTATTAAGAATAAATCAATCAAAAGTAGATTTAAGTGTGATGCATTAATAACCAAACAAATTAATACCCCTATAGGAGTGTTAACGGCCGATTGTGCACCAATAGTTTTATTTGATCCAAATAAAGAGATAATTTCAGTAATACATGCAGGCTGGAGGGGGGCGTTAAGTGGAATAGTTAGAAATGTGACCAATTTTTTTATTAAAGAAGGATCAAAAGTTGAAAGTCTTGAAATTATAATTGGACCTTGTATATCGCAAAATAGTTACGAAGTAAAAGATGATTTTTTAAAAAAATTTCTTAAAAAAGATAAAAAAAATAAAATTTTTTTTAAATCTAAAAATAAAAAATATTTTTTTAATCTCAAACAGTACATTATATTAGAGATGAAAAAGCTTGGGATAAAAAAAATTAAACTTATTAATAAAAACACCTTTTCAGGGGTAAATACTTATTTTAGTGCAAGAAGATCACTGAAAAAAAAAGAAAATGATTATGGTAGAAATCTCTCATTAATTATGATTAATTAGGTTATCTCAATGAAATTATTAACCGGAAATAGTAATAAACATTTAAGCGTTAAGTTATCAAAATATCTTAAAACAAAACTTGTTAATTCAAATATAAGAAAATTTTCTGATGGTGAAATATATGTAGAGATTAATGAAAATATTAGAGGTAATAATATTTTTTTGGTTCAATCTATATCATCACCTGCTAACGATAATCTGCTTGAAATGCTATTATGTATCGATGCTTTGAAAAGATCATCAGCAAAAAATATTACTGCAGTAATTCCCTATTTTGGTTATGCAAGACAGGATCGAAAAGTAGTTCCAAGAACTTCTATATCCGCAAAGCTTATATCGAACCTTATAACCAAGGCTGGTGCAGATAGAGTTGTGACTGTTGATTTGCATGCAGGACAAATTCAAGGATTTTTTGATATTCCAGTAGACAACTTATATGCTACGCCAATATTTTTTAGACATATTAAAAAGAAATTAAAATTAAATAATATTGTTTGTGTTTCACCTGATGTTGGAGGGGTAGCAAGAACAAGAGGATTGAGTAAACTTTTAAATGTTAATTTAGCCATTGTGGATAAGAGAAGACCTGCTCCTGGAAAATCAGAGGTTATGAATATCATTGGAGATGTGAAAAATAAAATATGTATTATGGTTGATGACATAATTGACTCTGGAGGAACAATTGTAAACGCTGCAAAAATGTTAAAAAGTAAAGGTGCCAAAGAAATTCATGTTTACATTACCCATGGAGTACTTAGTGGAGATGCGGTCAAAAAAATTAGAAATTCTCCAATAAAAAATTTAGTAATAACAGATACAATTGATAATTCTAAAAAATTAAAAAATGCAAAAAACATTGAAGTATTGAGCATATCTAATTTACTTGGAGAGGCTTTAAAAAGAATTTCAAATTCCACATCGGTTTCGGATTTGTTCAAATAATTTACTTGAGTTATTAAATGAGTTGGGTTAAAACGCGTTTATTTTTATGAATTCGATTGAAGCAAACTTAAGAGTAACAAAAACAAGAGGTGACCTTAATACATTAAGGGCTAAGGGTGAAATTCCTGCTGTTATTTATGGCGGTAAAGAGAAAAATCAAAATATATCTTTTTCAAAAAAAATTCTTAAAACATTTATAGATAAAGAGAATTTCTTATCAAATATAATTAATATTAAGATTGAGGGAAAAGATTTAAATGTTTTACCAAGAGAAGTGGTTTTTGATACGGTTACTGATGAACCAATACATGTTGATTTTTTGAGAATTGTAAAAGGAGGAAAAGTTAAACTTGAAATTCCAGTTAAATTTATTAATTCAGAAAATTCGCCTGGTTTAAAAAGAGGTGGTGTTCTTAATATAGTAAGAAGAAAAGTAGAATTAAATTGCCCCACAGAAAATATTCCATCAGAGTTAATTGTCGATCTAAATGGTGTGGATATTGGTCAAAGTTTCAAAATTTCCTCAATTAAACTTCCAGAAAATGTTGAACCGACAATTAGAGGAAGAGATTTTGTAGTGGCAACACTTGCTGCACCAACTGTAATTAAAGAACCCGAGAAGCCTGCAGAGGCTGCGGAAGGAGCTGAGGGCACTGAGGGAGAAGCTGCAGCAGCAGAGGGCACTGACGGAGAAGCTAAGGCAGCATCACCAGAATCAGATAAAGGCGAGAAAAAAGACGATACAAAAAAAAGCGATGATAAAAAAGCTCCTGCTGATAAAAAAGCTTCAGACAAGAAATAACTTAATTGAAAACTCTAAATAACTCATAATATGCTTTTATTTGTAGGCTTAGGTAATCCCACGCCAAATTCAGAGAATAATAGACATAACATTGGTTTTAAGATTATTGACGCTATAAATCAAAAGTTTGGATTATCAAAACAAAAACCAAAATTTAAGGGTTTATTAACTACAGGCACCATAAGCGGTAAAAAAGTTTATGCTATAAAACCTCTTACATTTATGAATAACTCGGGTGTTTGCATCAGAGAATTAATTGAATATTTTAAAATTGATGCTGAGGATGTAATTGTTTTTCACGATGATCTAGATATAGACTTTGGAAAAATTAAAACTAAATTTGGAGGATCCAGTGCAGGGCATAATGGTATTGAATCAATCGATAAATTTATTGGAAAAGAATATTCTAGAGTAAGAATTGGTATTGGGCAGCCAAAAAATAACATTCAAGTTGCAGAACACGTTCTTCAAGATTTCAATGATGAAGAAAAAGAGGAAATTGGAACCATCACAAAAAATATAACAGAATCACTTCCAATTTTGTTAGATAAAAAGTTGGATCTATTTTCAAGCACTGTTAATAATAAATAATGGGATTTAAGTGTGGTATAGTTGGGTTACCAAATGTTGGTAAGTCTACTTTATTTAATGCTTTGACTAATTCTAATAAAGCTCAAGCGGAGAATTTCCCTTTTTGTACAATTGATCCAAATATTGGAATAGTTCCGGTACCAGATGAGAGACTTGATAAGTTAGCGGAAATATCATCATCAAAAAAAAAAATTAATACTACAATTTCTTTCGTTGATATAGCTGGCTTAGTAAAAGGTGCATCTAAAGGTGAAGGCCTAGGGAATAAATTTTTATCTCATATACGAGAGGTGGATGCAATATTGCATATGATAAGATGTTTTGACTCCTCAAATATTCAAAATGTCAATCAAACAGTTGATCCGGTAAGAGATTTAGAAATAATTGAGACAGAAATGATGCTTGCTGATCTTGAATCAATACAAAAAAGATTAGATAAAAAAAATAAAAAAAGCTTAGATAAGGAACAGCAAGATATTTTAGAGGCTACCGCAGACTGTTTAAATAATAATAGAGACCTCATCAAAATAAATGAAAAATTTGATCTTGCTACCATAAATAAATCTGGTCTTCTATCGCTTAAACCTAAAATATACGTATGTAATGTAGACGAGAAAAGTATTAAAAATGGAAATAAATATACTAATTTATTCACTGAAAAATTTGGTAAAAAAAATACATTAATAATTTCAGCAGATATTGAAAATCAAATTAATCAATTAAGTAACGAGGAAAAAGTAAACTACATGAAAATGATTGGTTCGGATGAAACAGGCCTTAAATTAATGATCAAAAAAGGTTATGATATATTAGAATTAGACACATTTTTTACATCTGGTGCTGAAGAAACAAGAGCATGGACCATTAAAAAAAATAGTACTGCACCTAATGCTGCTGGCAAAATACACTCAGATTTTGAGAAAGGATTTATTAAAGCAGAGACTGTTTCTTATCTAGATTTCGTAAACAACCAAGGTTGGACACAATCTAGAAGTAGTGGAAAAATGAGGTTAGAGGGTAAAGACTATATTGTAAAAGATGGCGATGTATTAAACTTCAGATTCAACACGTGACCAAATTTTTTTCATACTGAAATAAACTAATATAGTCAAAATAGTCAAATATATAATTGCTCTAAAGCCCATTTTATGTCTTGCCTCTAAATGTGGCTCTGCTGACCACATCAAAAACGTAACAACATCTTTCGCCATTTGCACTTCTGTAGCTAAAGTACCATCTCCATACTCTATTAAGTCATCCTCGAGAACTTTTGGCATTTTAATTTTGTTTCCATACATAAACTTATTGTAATAAACGCCCTCGTCCAAAGTAACTCCAGCTGGAGGCTCTGTATAACCTAATAAGACTGAATAAAGATAATCTACGCCCCCTTTTCTAGCTTTAGCCAAAACAGACATATCTGGTGGGTAAGCACCTCCATTAGCTGCTTGGGCTGCCTTCTCATTTGGATATGGCATTGGAAATTTATCAGATAATCTTGCGGGTCTTGAAAACATTTCTCCATCAGCATTTGGACCATCAGTGACCTCAAAACTTGCTGCTATAGATTTTGCTTGAGCCTCTGAAAACTCAGGCCCACCCTTTTCCATTAAATTTCTATAACTTAAATATTTCATTGAATGGCAGGCTGCACACACCTCGGTGTACACTTGATATCCTCTTTGTAGTGATGATCTATCAAACTTGCCTAGAGGTCCTTTAAAAGACCAATCTGTTTTTAATAATTCAACTTTTTCAGCGCTATTTATTTGAAGAGGTACGGTAAAAAATATAAAAGTAGTTAATAGAATTTTAAAAGCTCTCACTCCTCAACCCTCTTTTTTATCACTTTTTGCCATAGATAAATTGGCTGATCCTCCTAAAACTGGATCTGATATACTAAACGGTAAAGGCAGAGTTTTCTCTTTAAATCCAAGTAATGGAAGAATTATTAAGAAGTGCGCAAAATAATAAGCGGTAGCAACTCTTGCGATTAGTAAATATAATCCCTCAGCTGGCATTGCTCCGACGTATCCTAAAACTAGTACGTCTAAAACTAAAATCCAATAAAATTGTCTATACAAAGGTCTAAATACAGCAGATCTTATTTTAGATGTGTCTAACCACGGCAAGGCAGCGAGTATTAAAATCGCAGATAACATAGCTATCACGCCTAAGAGCTTATCTGGTACAGATCTTAAAATTGCATAAAAAGGTAATAAGTACCACTCCGGTACAATATGTGCTGGTGTTACCATTGGATTGGCCTCAATATAATTATCTGCGTGCCCCAAAACGTTTGGAGAATAAAAAACAAAAAAAGCAAAAATTATCATAAACATCAATAATGCGAATGTATCTTTGATTACAATATACGGATGAAATGGAACCGTATCTTTAGATGGTTTCTTTATATCAATACCAACTGGGTTATTATTTCCAGGAACGTGTAATGCCCAAATATGTAATACAACTAAACCTAATATTAAAAATGGAATTAAATAATGTAATGTAAAAAATCTTGTAAGCGTAGGGTTATCAACAGAATAGCCGCCCCATAACCATGTGACTATACCTTCTCCAACTAATGGAATAGCGCTAAAAAGATTTGTTATAACTGTTGCTCCCCAAAAGCTCATTTGTCCCCATGGAAGAACATATCCCATAAACGCAGCAGCCATCATCAGTAAATAAATTATAATTCCTAATATCCAGATTATTTCTCTTGGAGCTTTATAAGATCCATAAAATAGAGATCTAAATATATGAATGTAAACTGCTAAAAAAAACATAGAGGCTCCATTGGAATGAATGTATCTAATTAACCAACCGTAATTTACATCTCTCATAATATGCTCAACACTATCAAAGGCCATATCAGCATGAGCAATATAATGCATGGCTAATGTTAAGCCTGTAACAATCTGAGTAATTAAACAAAAAGTTAAAATACCTCCAAATGTCCACCAATAATTTAAATTTTTTGGTGTTGGGTAATCAGTAAGATGGTTTGCTAATGACAATAAAGGTAATCTATCGTTAAACCACTTTCCGAATTTAGATTTTGGTGTGTAATTATGATCACTCATTAGTTTTATCCAATTTTAATTATGTTATTTTCTAAAAATTCATAGTTCGGGATTGACATATTTGTTGGTGCAGGTCCTTTTCTAATTCTTCCAGATGTATCGTAATGTGATCCGTGACATGGACAAAACCAACCATTGTAGTCTCCTTTATCATTTAAAGGTACGCAGCCAAGATGAGTACAAACTCCTAACATCACAAGCCACTCTGGATTTTTCGCTCTATCCTCGTCTTTTTCTGGATCTGGTAAATCTTCCATCCTTACAGACCTTGCTTCATCAATTTCATTTTGAGTTCTTCTTTTAATAAATACTGGTTTGCCTCTCCACAAAACAGTTATGGTTTTGCCAGGTTCAACTGAACTCACGTCTACTTCTGTACTAGCTAAAGCTTTAACAGATGCATCAGGGTTCATTTGATCTACTAAGGGCCATACTGTAGCTGCAACACCCACCGCACCAACAGCATAAGTCGCAGTGAATATAAAATCTCTTCTTTTGACTTTTTTCTCGGACATTTTTAAATATAGTTTAAGGTACCTAATATATGATTTCATATAATATAAAAATGAATAATTTCTACTGAAACAATGACACATAAAGCCATTTCAGCGTTCAAAATAGCACTATATGAGCCTGATATTCCTCAAAATGCTGCGTCTATCATCAGAACTTGCTCTTGTCTGGGGGCGAGTCTTGAAATTATTGAGCCTTGTGGTTTCTTATTAAGCGATAAAAGATTTAAAAGAGTTGTATTAGATTATATGAATTTAGATAAAATAAAATTTTATGAGAGTGCAGAAGATTTTCTTCAAGCAAAAAGTAAGCAAAGAGTTATTTTAATGACTACGAAAGGAAAAAAAAATTATACAGACTTTAAATTTAAAAAAAATGATACTATTTTATTTGGTAAAGAAAGTGCAGGAGTGCCTGAAAAAATACATAAATTAGTAAATCATAGGTTAAAAATCCCAATGGTAGACAAAAAAAGATCTTTAAATTTATCAACATCAGTTTCTATTGTTGTGGCAGAATGTTTAAGACAACTTAATTAAAATGAACAAAAAACTCAAAAAAAAACTTACATCTAATTGGTTTAAAATTTTACAAGATTCTATTTGTGATGACATTGAAAAAATTGAGGGAAAAAAAAATATATTTAACTCAAATAGCTGGGAAAGAAATAAAAAAAGAGATGAAGGAGGCGGTGAATTTAAAATATTTGAAAATGGAAAAGTTTTTGACAAAGTAGGAGTTAATTTTTCTGAAGTCTATGGAAAATTATCAAAACAATTTAAGAATAAAATTCCTGGAACTAATAAGAGTGCAAAATTTTGGGCCTCAGGTATCTCGGTTGTGATGCATATGAAAAATCCACATATCCCAGCAATGCATTTCAATACGAGATATATCCACACATCATTTGGATGGTTTGGTGGAGGGATAGATATTACACCTTGTATTAGAAATAATAATTTAAAAAAAAAATTTCATCAAACACTTAAGAAATCATGTGATCAACATAATAAAAATTATTACAAAAAATATAAAAAATGGTGTGATGAGTATTTTTTTTTGAAACATAGAAATGAACCCAGGGGGATAGGTGGAATTTTTTTCGATTATAAAAAAAAAAATTGGGCAAAAGATTTTGAATTTATAAGGGATGTTGGTTTAACTTTTCAAATGATTTATAATGAAATTATTCTTAATTATAAAAATAAAAAATGGACAAAAAAAGATAAGGAAAAACAATTTTTGAAACGTGGAAGATATGTAGAATTTAATTTAATATACGATAGAGGGACTAAATTTGGACTTCAAACAGGTGGAAACGTTGAGGGAATTTTAATGTCGTTACCACCTATTGCTAAATGGAAATAAGAATGGATAAAGAGCCAATAACAATTAAAGGTTTAGAGAGACTAAAAGAGGAACTAGTTTTTAGAAAAGAGAAAAAACGTCCAGAAATAGTTTCAGCTATATCTGAGGCAAGATCTCATGGTGACCTAAAAGAAAATGCGGAGTACCACGCAGCCAAAGAGCAACAATCTCACAATGAAGGACGAATTGAAGAAATTAATGATTTAATTGCAAGAGCAAATGTAATTGATGTAACTAAGCTTCCAAATGAAGGAAAGGTTATATTTGGATCAACTGTTTTTTTAGTAAACTTAGATAATGATGAAAAAGTAAATTATAAAATAGTTGGTAAAGATGAGGCTGATATAAAAAATAAATTAATTTATTTTAAATCTCCAATCGGTAGAGGATTGATTGGCAAAAATAAAGGTGACTTAGTTGAGATTAAAACTCCTGCAGGTGATAAAAATTTTGAAATAAAAGATGTAAAATATATTTAATTTTTAATAATTCTTTCTAAGTCTTTTTCTGTAATAGAAAAATTGTTTTTAATCCAAAAATCCTCTAAAAGTTTTAAATATTCACCAATCTTTTTTCCTTCAGTTAAATTAAATTTTTTCATTAAATATTCTGCTTTAATAGGAAAAACCGGTAACTCTTGATTTTTAAAGTGTTGAATAAACTCTAAAATCTTTTTTTCAACTTTTTTTGAAGTAAATACTTTATAATTTAAAATATCTAATAAACTTTCCTTGCCATACAAATAGTAATATTTCCAAAGTGATTTGGAATCTATTTTGACTGTTGTTTTAACATTATAAAAAAAGTCTTTGATATTTTTAATTCGTTTTTGATCTTTTTTGGAAATGTTAAATTTAAATAGGAAATATTCTAAATTATCAGTTTCGTCTATGCTTATCACTGCTAACAAAAACGGAAAATCAATATTTTTAAGATTTTCTTTAGCCTTAGGATTTAAATTTTTTATAATATCTAGTTTTTTAAATTGTGGGAATATAAATTTCAGTATCTCTAAAGAATAATTATTTAAACATAGTTTTTCTAATGAACCTGAAATAGTAATTTTTTTAAATTCATCTAATAGTCTTTCGGAGGATATTTTAGAAATACCACTTAAATTTTTTTTAATACTTTTTAAAGTATTTAAATTGTGATCTGTTTTGCTATACATAGAGAAAAATCTTAAATACCTAAGAATTCTTAAATAATCCTCTTGAATTCTTTGTTCTGCTTTACCAATAAAAATAACTTTTCCGGATTCAAGGTCTCTTTTTCCATCGAAGGGATCAAACAGGTTTCCATTAATGTCTGAATAAATAGCGTTTATTGTAAAGTCTCTTCTTTCAGCATCTTTTTTCCAATCTTCGGTAAATTCAACTTTTGAATGTCTTCCGTCAGGCATTATATCGCTTCTCAAAGATGTAATTTCATATTTTTCATTATCAATTTGTGCAGTAATTGTTCCATGTTGGATACCTGTTTCATAAAACTTGATATTATTCGCATTTAACGCTTTTTTAACGTCATCTGGTTTAAGGTTTGTTGCAAGATCAATATCATCGACTTTTTCATTCATAAGAATTTTTCTAACACAACCACCAACATATCTAACTTCAGATTCTGCTGAAAAATCTTGAATTGAATTAAATATTTTTTTTACATTTGAATTATTTTGTAGATCAATAAATTTAGACTCAATTTTATTTGAATTACTTAAAATTTTATTTAAAAAGTTCAACATATTTGGCTGGGGCGCTAGGATTCGAACCTAGGAATGGCGGTACCAAAAACCGCTGCCTTACCACTTGGCTACGCCCCAAAGTTTATTTATTTTCTATCAAAAATAAATTTTTATATAACTTTTGATAAAATGCACCAACAATTATTTAATTTCCTTTTGGACATTTTCAACGCATTTTTTGCAGATACTTTTGTATTAAAATACATTACTAAAGTTGAACCAGATCCTGTCATTCTCACAAATTCAGCTTTTTTCCAACTTAATAGCTTATTTTTTAGTTTAAAAAGGTTTGGATAAAGTCTGAAAGCACTATTTTCAAGATCATTTTCACTATTTATAATTGCACTTTTGCTAATATTTTTTTTTAATTTGCCTAATTTGCTTTGGGAAAATACTTTATTGTGTGAAAAAACTTTTCTTGTTGAACAGCCAAAATTGGGTTTAACTAATAATAGATGGTATTTAATTCTTGTTTTTAGTAAATGTATTTTCCCATTAGATTGGTAAATTTTTGGAAATTTATTGAGACCCAAAATTACATCTGATCCAATTTTTTTGGCAAATTTTTCACTTTGTTTTTTTGTTAATATTTTTTTTTTTAAAAAAAAACTCAAAATTGAAGCCGCATTCATAGATCCACCACCCATACCTGATTTTTGGGGTATATTTTTTTTAACTAATATTTGATATTTTTTTTTAATAATTTTTTCTTTTTCTAATAATCCCAATAAGTGGGTGATTGTATTAAATTTTGATATACCTTTAGAATATTTTCCTCTAAAAATTACCTTATGTTTCTTACTTCTAATTTCACTAATTTTTATCTCATCAGCCAAATCAATTAAAGCAACTAAACTTTCAATTTGATGTAAATTATTTATCTTTCTTTTGCTGACAATATTTAAATTTAAATTGATCTTAGCGAATGACTTAATTGTATGAGTTATTCTTATCAATATTTGGGCCCACTAATAATTTTTTTTTTACTTTTTCTAACATATCTTTTTCCGTATCTTTAAATCCTATAACACTATTCCAATAATACTTTGCTTGAATTTTTCTATTGAGACTCCATAAAATATCTCCGTAATGGTCATTCACTATTGGATCATCGGGCATTAGCATTATCGCTTTTCTCATAAATTTTTCTGCTTCTGTATATCTTCCTGTTAAATAATAACCCCAACCAACTGAGTCGGTGATATATGGATCATCCTCATTATTTTTATATGCAATCTCCAACATTTTTACAGCTTTAGAAATATTAATTTTTCTCTCAAGCCAAGAATAGGCCAAGTAATTTAAAGTATAAGAATTATCTGGAACAATTTTTAATGCTGCTAATAAATCTTTATCGCTCTTTTCAAAATTTGACAATCTTTCATAACTACCACCTCTTCTAAATAATAAATCAGCATAAGTATCTGAGTTAATGTTATAATTTTTCATTAGCTTAGAATAAAGTTCTATTGCCTCATTATATTTTTTATAATTTTTATAAATATTTGCCATATCAAATATAATTTTATCTGTTTTGTTTTCTATTTTATTAAACTTCGTTTCAATATAATTCAAAGCTTGTTTATCATCGTATTTTTCTGCGATTATTTTGGTTTTTATTTTCACTTTAAACCAATAAAATAGCTTATCCTGCTTACTAAAATTTTTTAATATTTTTTCAGCCTCTTTGTACTTTTTAGAATTAAAATAGTTTTCAACAGTTAATAGCTTATTTGCTTTAAATTTTTCATTTAAAAAATTAGAAATACTTAAGTAAAAGTTAGATCTTTCAAAATCTTCATCAGATGAATACAAGTTTGAAATTAAGAAAAAAAATTCAGCTAAAAGATCAGCTTCAGACTTGCATGAAAATATATCTGTAATTTTTTTTGTTTGATTATTTTTCAACCAGTCATTTGTCTGAAGAATAAGTAGCCCACTTGAAATTTTATCTTGTTTCAAAAAAAGTTTTTTTGCCTCTTCGACTTTATTTTGATTAATCAAATAATTAGAGTAAAAGAATAAGTATCTTGAATAATCTACATTTGAAGAATTAACCAAAGTATAGAATGACTTAGAGGTGGTATCATCATCTAAATAACATTTTAAAAATGTGATATTCAGAAGATCTAAATTATCAAAATTCGATTTTTGAAAAATTAGATTTTTGTTTTTAAAAGTCGATAAGTATAACGTTAATGTATCATAGATTGCATTTTCATAAACGCTTGAACCTTTTAATTCATTTAAATATTCAAGATAATTTTCACTCTCAGCATATTTCTCTTTTAAAATTGAGTCCAGCGTCAAAAGTACCTGAGACTCAAAAAAATCAAAATCTTTTTTATTTTCTAAAATTTTTATTTCTTGAATTGCTTTTTTTACTTTCTGATTTATAGCCAGTGAGAAAATATATTTTCTCAAATAATTATCACGTTTTTTTACTAATGCTTTTGACGAATTCAAATAACTTAGCGAGTCTTGATTTTGTTGGTTATTGTAAGAAATAATAGCTGAGAGATAATTGGTAAGCTCGTTCTCATTTAAATCATTACTTGTTACTTTGGAATTCGCCTGTTTGGCGAAAAAAAAAATCATTAGAATAAAGAAAATTTTAATAAATTTTGATATCATTTGTTTTTATGAATAATGAAGTTTTAAATGATGAGTTTCTAAAATCAATAGATTCAAATTACGAATTTAGCAATAAACCAATAAGACGCCTAAAAAAGTCACAACAGCCAGGTGAAATTAGATTAAAACTAGAAAATCTTAAAAAACAAATTACTGAAATTGATGGTTGTGATCTTAAAAATTATGCTAACCAGCTAGTTTTTAGTGATGGAAATTTTAGAAGTAAAATAATGCTTGTAGGTGAAGGCCCGGGTCAAAAAGAGGATGAAATAGGAAAACCTTTTATGGGAGATGCGGGAAAATTATTAAATAAAATGTTAGCAGCCATAGATATTAAGAGAGAAAATATCTACATTACAAATGTTGTTAATTACAGGCCACCAAATAATAGAAAACCAACAACTGCTGAGATAAATAAATATTCAAAATTTCTATATGAACATATTTCTATAATTAATCCTAAAATACTAATAATAATGGGCAGTACAGCAATGGAAGCATTGATTGGAAATAATTTTAAAATTTCTAAAGAGAGAGGAATATGGAAAGATGTTATTTTAAAGGGAAAAACTTACTTATCCATTGTAACATTTCATCCTTCATATCTTTTAAGGCAACCAGATCAAAAAAAATATTCGTGGATAGATTTAAAAGAAATCAAAAAAAAAATTAATGAATTAAATATCATTTCGTAAAATGAAAAAAACTTTAGCTGGTGTTGATGAAGTTGGAAGAGGAAGTTTAATCGGTCCAGTCTTTGCTGCTGCTGTGATTCTTAATAATGATATCAATAAGAAAATACTTAAAGACTCAAAAAGTTTATCAAAAAATAAGCGTGAAAATTTAGAAAAATACATTAAGAAAAATTCAAAATGGTCAGTTGGTTCAGCGTCCTTAAAGGAAATAGAAAAATATAATATTTTGAATGCCAGTCTGCTTGCAATGAAAAGAGCTATAAAAAAATTAAAAATAAAACCAAAAATTATATTAGTTGATGGTAACAAAATTCCTGATATGAGGAGTTATAATTTAAAGTACGTAATTAAGGGTGACCAAAAGATACCTGAAATATCTGCTGCATCTATAATTGCAAAAGTATCACGAGATAGATTAATTAAAAAATTAGCAAAGATACATCATAAGTACCTCTGGCACAAAAACGCTGGCTACGGAACAAAAGACCATCTTCAAGCTCTTAAAAAATTTGGAGTTACGAAATACCATAGAAAAAAATTTAAACCTATACACAACATATTGAGTCTCGAAAAATAACCACCACAAAAGAACTCAAAATATTTCAATCACAAGTTGACGGGGACTCTGGCCTAGAGTCTAATAAGTTTTTAAAAATGATCGATAATAAATTAAAAAATAAAATTGTTAATGGAAACAGTATTAAAGAACTAAAAAAAATTCCAAGCGAAAGTTTTGATTTAGTTTTTGCAGATCCACCTTACAATTTACAATTACGAAATAATTTAACTAGACCAGATAGATCAAAAGTTAATGCTGTTAATGATAAATGGGATCAATTTGAAAGTTTCAAAACATACGATGATTTTACTTATACTTGGCTTAGTGAGTGTAAAAGAGTTTTAAAAAAAAATGGAGCAATTTGGGTGATTGGAAGTTACCATAATATATTCAGAGTTGGTACAGCAATTCAAAACTTAGGTTTTTGGATTTTAAATGATGTTATATGGAATAAAAAAAATCCAATGCCAAACTTTAGAGGCACACGTTTTACCAATGCGCATGAAACTTTGATTTGGGCTTCAAAATCTGAAAAATCAAAATACACTTTTAATTATCAGTCTTTAAAATGTTTAAATGATGATATTCAAATGAGATCTAATTGGGATTTACCCATTTGTAGTGGTAATGAAAGATTAAAAAAAAATGGAAGGAAAATACACTCAACACAAAAACCTGAAGCTTTATTGCACAGAATTTTATTAGCAACCTCAAATAAAAGTGATTATATCTTAGATCCTTTTTTAGGATCTGGAACAACAGCTGCGGTTTCAAAAAAATTAGGAAGGAATTATTTTGGCATAGAAAAAGATAAAAATTACTGTAAGGCTGCAGAACAAAGATTAAGTGAGACGAAACCTATTGAAGATGATTATTTAGATACACTCCAAAATAATAGATCTAAACCGAGAATACCTTTTGGCTCGTTAGTTGAATTGGGAATAATTAAACCAGGAACTACTATTTTTGATAATAAAAAGAAAATTAGCGCAAAAATCATGGTCGATGGTAGTATAAAACACGCTCAAACCGAGGGATCAATCCATAAAGTAGCAGCAACAATTTTAGGTGCTGAAAGTTGTAATGGTTGGACATTTTGGCACTACAATAGAAACGGATCTATTTTTCCTATTGATAATTTAAGAGATCGATTTTTAAAAAACAAAATTTAATCACAAAATTTATCTGTAAATTTTACCAAGATAATTTTCTAAAAACTTTTTATTTTTAACTAATTTTTTCAAAAAAATATTTCTTAAAAAAATTGTTAGAGGGTTAGATAAATGAAATATAAATTGGTTGATTTTTGATCTTTTATTCACCATTTTTATTTTTTTTACTCTCTCTTCAAAAAAACTATTTTCTGTATTGCTCTCTATTTTTTTAAATAATTCATAAGCTCCCTCTATCGATTGAGAGGCACCTTGCGCAAATGATGGTGGGAAAGCAAAAAAAGCGTCTCCAATTGAGAAAATATTATTTTTCTTAATTTCAAAAAAGTGATCGGTTATGAATACTGGAAATATTCTTAATTGTTTAATTTCATCAAAAAATCTCTTACTTTCTTGAGGTATATTTTTTAAAACTTTTTTTATAAAAGTGTTATCATTAAATAATGAATAATTCTTAAGTTCTTCCTCTGAAAGCTTGTATTTCATAATAGCTATAAAATTCAAATCACCATCTGGATTTAGTGGATAAATAACGTGGTGAAAATCAGAACCAAAAAATAAGGAAATATTTTTTTTATCAATAATATTTGAGGAATTAGGGATTATCCCTCTTATAGCTAAAGTATTATTATATCTTGGTTTGGTATTACTATTTGAAATAAGATTTTTACTCTTTGAAAAAACCCCATCTGAAATTATTAAATAATCGCACTCAAAAGTTTCATTATTTTCAAAAGTCAAATGGATCTTTTCATTTTGTTGGTCTACCTTTGAAATACTGTGGTTAGTTTTTACTAAATCCTGAATTTTATCTTTTAGGAAACTTACTAAATCTGATCTTTTAAGTGTTGTATATTTACAATTATGTGAATTGAAATCAGAAATATATAGTTCACAAAACTTATCCTGGCTTTTATTTGAATAAAAAATTATTTTATCAGGATTAAACCTTTTATCATTTTGAAATTTATAAAATTCGATTTTATTTAAAAGTCTAATACTATTGACTGATAATTGAATTCCATAACCCTCATCTAAATTAATTGAGTTGTCTTTTTCAAAAATTTTAATTTCATAATTTGAATTATTTTTAAAAAGATTTGCAATAAATAATCCTGAAATTCCTGCTCCAATAATTGCAACTTTTTTCATTAATTGCTCTCTAAATATTGAACTATTTTTTTTGTAAAGGTTGGCAGCAGATAGTTATCAAGTTTTTTTTGATCTATCCAATTAGAAGATGGAAAGTCCTTATGATTTCTTTTATATTGAATCTTAATATTCATATTCATATTCGAAATTTTAAAATTTAGATTTTCATTAAAATTTTTTGGTTTAGTAACCTCCTCCATAGGAAATATATTAAGATTCTTTAAAAAATTAAATTTTATATTCTTTATAAGAAGATATTTTTTATCCCTCTTGTAAACTTTTATAATAAAATATTTGTTTACATTTTTTTTATTTTTCTTTGTTAATCCAAAATCCTGTTTTTTATAAGATTTACATTTTTTTTGGATAGGGCATTGACTGCATAAAGGATTACTTGGTTTACAAATAAGCGCGCCTATCTCCATAAGAGCCTGTGCATAATCACTAGATCTATTGGACTTACCAAAAATAGATTTTTTTTGCGCGAGATTTTCTTTATTAATTTCACTTTCTTTTTTTAAATATAGATATCTTTTCAAAACTCTTTCTATATTTCCATCTAGTGGTATGTATGGTTCATTAAATGCAATAGCAAGTATTGCGCTAGCAGTATAATTACCAATACCTGGCAAGGCTTTTAAATCTTCAAAATTATTCGGTATCTTTCCTTTATGCTTCTTAATTATAATTTGTGCAGTTTTTTTTAGATTTCTGGCTCTTGAATAGTAACCTAGACCTTGCCAACATTTCATTAATCTTTTGTTATTTACTTTTGCTAATTTTTCTAAATTAGGAATTAATCTTACAAAATTATTAAAGAAAGGAATCACAGTCTTAACCTGTGTTTGTTGTAACATAAACTCACTAACGACTATAAAATATTCTTTTTGTTTTTTTGAAAGATGGCATCTCCAGGGTAACTTTCTTTTATTATTATCGTACCAATAGAGAATTTTTTTTGATAAGCTATCTTTCTTCATATGAAATTAAAATCTTATAGTAAGCAACGAAGGAGGTCCGTTCAAGGATTAAGATCTTTCAAAGATACATTGCCACTAAAAGTTAGAGGAATTTTAAAAAAAAAAGGACGCATATACTCTGAGTTGTTAGATAACTGGAGGCATATTGTAGGAAACGACTTATTTAAAATTTGTTATCCAAAATCATTTAAAAGTGAAAATAAATTCAGAGGAAGTCTTTTAGAAATAATGGTTAAAAGAGGACATGAAGTAGATCTAGAATATTCCAAAAAAATAATAGTCGAAAAGGTAAATAAATATTTTGAACAAAATATTCTTAAAGATATAAAGCTCATTACATTTGAGGGCTTAAATGATAAATTTAAAATAAAAAATAAAGAAAATGTGACAAAAAGTGAGTATACAAAAAAAATATCAAATATTAAAAATGATAAGGTTAAAAGTTCTTTATTAGAGATGAGTAAATATTTTAAAAAAATATGAAAAAATTTATTTTAAATCTTTTAATAATATTATTTTTATCACCTATTGCTAATTCGTCTGAAATAAAAAAAATAGTTGAAGGTGATTTAAACGCTAAAATAAAAATAATTGTTTACGAGTCTCTAACTTGTAGTCATTGCGCAAACTTTCATAAAGATATCTACCCTAAATTAAAAAATGAATTTATTGATAGTGGGTTAGTATCAATAGAATTTAGAAATTTTCCACTTGATTTGGCTGCTTTCAACGCGGCAAAGATTGCACATTGTAAGAATGATGGAAAATCAGAAATTCTTCATTTCTTATATGCTAATCAAAGTAAATGGGTTAAAGGTAAAGATCTAAGTGAGTTTAATAAAAATTTACGTGATTTAGTTAAAGAACAGAATTTTAATATTAATTTTGATAAATGTTTGAATAATAAAGAAATGGAAGATCATATTCTTTCAGATCGAATTGAGGGAGTTAAGGAATTTCAAATAAATTCAACTCCTACTATTATTATTAATAATGAAAAATTTGAAAAAAGCCTTACATATAAAAATTTAAAAAAATACTTACAAAAAATGATATAAGCATTTAATGGAGTTTAAAAAAATTCAATTAAATGGTTTTAAATCGTTTGCTGAAAAAACAACCTTTATTATTGAAGATGGTTTAACTGGAATTGTGGGGCCAAACGGATGTGGAAAATCTAATATCGTTGAGTCATTAAGATGGTGTATGGGTGAAACCTCAGCAAAAAGTATGAGGGGATCAGGTATGGAGGACGTAATTTTTTCTGGAACATCAAATAAACCATCAAAGAATATTGCAGAAGTTACAATTAATATTTCAAACGAAAACAAAGATGGTCCAATACAATATAAAAATTTAGAAAATATAGAAATTAGAAGAAAAATAGAGAAAGATAAGGGATCAAAGTTTTATATTAATGGTAAGGAGGTAAGAGCAAAAGATGCCCAAATGTTTTTTGCAGATCTGTCCACAGGTGCGCATTCTCCCTCAATTATTAGCCAAGGCAGAATTGGGGCTTTAGTAACTGCAAAGCCAACTGATAGACGAGCAGTTTTAGAGGAAGCAGCAGGTATAGCGGGTCTTCATGTGCGAAGACATGAAGCAGAATTAAGACTTGGTGCAGCAGAAAATAATTTAAAACGTGCAGATGAACTAAGAAGGCAGCAAGAACGACAATTACTTAATCTTAAAAAGCAAGCTGAGGAAGCCACAAAATATAAAACTATATCTGAAGAAATTAAAAAGATTGAAGCCGGACTATATTATTTAAGACTAAAGGATATTGATCATGAAATAAAACTAGAAAATGAAATCAATGAAGAAGCAGATAGTGAAGTACAAAAGTTTAATGATAAAATAAGTGAATTAGAAAATAAAATTCAAGAAGAAACTATTAGAGTTAATCCAGTAAGAGATAAAAATTACGAGATTTTGTCAAAAGTTCAAAGACTTAACTTGGAGCTTAAAAGCTTGGATGATGAGAATGACAGAATTGAAAAAGAAATAGAAAATATTAAAAGTTCTCTAAAAACTATTGAGGAAGATACAGATAGAGAAAAAAGTATAATTATTGATGCTAATTCAAATGAAAAAAGACTCAAAGAGGAAAAGCAAGAATTAATCGACATTGACTCAAAATATTATGATACTGAAAAGCAATCTAATGCTGACCTAGAAGTCGCCAAAAGCGATCTAAAGACTGAGCAAGAAAAAGTCGATATTCTTTTAAAGAATTTTAGTTCTCAAAGTTTAAAAAAAAATCTTCATACGATAAATGAGATAAAATCTAATATTGATAAAATTATTCAATTACTAAACTCTAAGAATAGTACAGAAGCATTAGTTTTGCTTGATACATGCAAAACAACTTTAAATTTTCTAGTACAAACTATTAATGAAAATGACGACCATAAAAAAATATCAGATATAAGCTCAAAAAACGAAACAATAAAAAAACTTCAAGAAGTTTACGCGGATATTTATAGTAAAAATCAAAATCTTAAAAAAGAATCTATCAAGAGAAGTGAAAGAGTTAAAACTATCGATAAAGAAATTGATAGCTGGAGAAATCTTTTAAAAAATTCTGAAAAAATGGTTCAAGAATTAAGGGAGAGAAAAAATAAATTAATTTCTAAATTTACTGAACTAGAAAAACAACCTCAATCGCAAGCGGAAAAAAAGGGACAAATTTCTGAAAATCTAAGATTATCCGAAAATGAAAAAAATGAGAATGAAACTTTAATTGATGAAATTGATGAAAAAATAAATAATCTCAGGGAGGAATTGGATAAAATTAAAGAAAGCTCAATTGAAATAAGAGAAAGAAAAGCAAGTTCTGGTGCAACAATTGAAGGACTAAATAAAAGAAGAAATGATTTATTAGAAAGAATAGATACTGAGCTAAACTTAAACGAAAATAATATTCTTGAATACTCTAATTTAGATAAAGAGGAAGAATTTCCTGATGCCGTTTCTCAGGAAGAAATGCTCGATGAAAAAAAACGGGAAAGGGAAAAACTTGGATCAGTAAATTTAAGAGCAGATGAGGAAACAACAAAATATGAGACTGAAATTATAAAAATGGAAACAGATAGACAGGACCTTGTTCAAGCAATTACAAAACTGAAAGAAAGCATAAATGAACTTAATCAAAAAGGTCGAGAACGACTTCTTGAGGCATTTGAGAGAGTGAATAGAAAATTTAATGAAGTTTACACAAAACTTTTTAATGGAGGTAACGCGAAGCTCGAGCTTGTAGACTCTGATGATCCGTTAGATGCAGGTTTGGAAATGCTAGTTAGTCCTCCTGGAAAAAGGCTTCAATCGATAACACTTTTATCTGGAGGTGAGCAAGCATTGACCGCACTATCTCTAATATTCGCAGTTTTTTTATCTAACCCTTCACCTATATGTGTCTTGGACGAGGTTGATGCTCCACTTGATGATGCCAATGTAACAAGGTTCTGTAATTTATTAGATGAATTAACAAAAATAACTCAGACAAGGTTTATAATAGTAACACACCATGCATTAACAATGTCAAAGATGAATAAGTTGTATGGAGTTACTATGCCTGAAAAAGGAATAAGTCAGTTAGTTGCTGTTGATCTTCAAAAAGCAGAGAGTATGGTTGCTTGATCAAGAAAAATGTCTGATAAAAAATTTAAAACTCGCCTTAAAATTGCAAAAAATAAAATATCTGGAAAAAATAACGAAAACACTGGAAATAAATCCTCAGTTTTAGGAATGGCTTTTAAAATGAGCACCGAATTTGTGGCCGCAGTAGCAGTAGGGACTATTATTGGGTTTATTTTTGACAATTGGTTTGGTACTAAACCATGGTTAATTTTAATATTTTTTTTTGTTGGTGTTGTGGCGGGAATTATGAACGTGATAAAATCTGCAAAAAAAATGCAAATAGAGTAAACTTATGGCAGCAAATCCAATGACACAATTCGAGGTTTATCGAATTGGACCTGAAATAAAAATCAATCAAATAGATATATCTTTTACTAACGCTAGCTTGTTTATGATTATAAGTGCTTTGAGTATATTATTAGTTTTTAATTTAGGCTCCTCAAAAAAAAATATTATTCCAACCAAAATTCAACTTCTTGCAGAGCTTAGTTATAGTTTTATATCAAAAATGATAAGTGATACTGCTGGCAATAAAGGAAAACCGTATTTTAACCTAATATTCTCTTTATTTATGTTCGTTCTTTTTTGTAATATGTTTGGTATGTTACCATACTCGTTCACTGTAACGAGCCATATAATCGTAACTTTTTTTCTTGCAGCATTAATTTTTATTGGGGTCACTGTAATTGGATTTATGAAACACGGCTTTGGATATTTAAAACTGTTTGTACCGAGTGGAGTCCCATTAGTTCTTTTGCCATTAATAGTAGTTATTGAAATTATATCATATCTTAGCAGGCCTATAAGCTTATCGGTTCGTTTGTTTGCAAATATGATGGCTGGTCATACAATGATGAAGGTTTTTGGAAGTTTCGTAATAAGCCTTGGAATAGTTGGTGGTTGGCTTCCACTAAGTTTTTCGGTTGCCTTAACAGGTTTGGAGATATTGGTCGCTTTTCTTCAGGCTTATGTTTTTGCAATTTTAACATGCATATATTTAAATGATGCATTAAATTTACACCATTAACAATAGGAGGAATAATGGAACTAGAAGCAGCAAAAATGATTGGCGCAGGATTGGCAGCCATAGCTCTTGCAGGTGCAGGGGTAGGTATAGGAATTATTTTTGGTAATTACCTATCAGGCGCTATGAGAAATCCATCTGCAGCTAAAAAGCAATTTCCTAACTTACTTTTAGGGTTTGCATTAGCTGAAGCTACAGGATTGTTTGGATTAGTAGTTGCGTTGATAATTTTATTTGCATTTTAATTAATGTTAAAAAAAATTATTTTTTTTAATTTACTATTAAGCACTTTTTTTACTCAAATTTCTAAAAGTGCTGAGAGTGGAGGTATGCCTCAGCTAAATCCTGAATTTTGGATTTCTCAAATTTTTTGGTTGATCATTTCGTTTGGAATTTTGCTTATAGTACTATCAAAATTTATTCTTCCAAAAATAAGAAACAATATTGAGCTTAGAAAGTCTGAGATAGTTGATAATATTGAGACTGCTGAAAAACAGAAAACTGAGGCAGAAAATACATTAAAAAACTATGATGAGCTAATAAGAAAAAGTAAAAATGAAGCCAAAAATTATTTTAATGATGCAAGAAAAAAAATAATTGAAGATATAGAAAAAAAAAAGCAGATATTAGATAAAGAAATAAATATCGAGATTAGTAAAGCTGAGGCTGAAGTTGCCGAATTAGTAAATAAAGCTCCAGAAAAAATACAGAAAATTGCAATCGAAACATCTTCTGATCTCATTCGCCAATTAATTGGTGAAGAGGTGAACAATAGTAGCATATCTGCCATCGTCGATGATCTATGTAAGAAAAATAAAGGTAAGTATTATGGCAATTGATGCAACATTTTGGGTAGCTGTATCGTTTATAATTTTCATTCTAGCTTTAGTTTATTTAAAGGTTCCAAATAAGATAAATGAGACTTTAAGCAAAATGATTTTGGATATTAAGAATGAAATCGATGAGAGTGAAAAACTTCGTAACGAATCAAAGGTATTATTAAATAATGCTCAGAGCAAACTTGATCAAGCAAAAATAGAAACTAAAAAAATTCAAGAACAAGCTAAAAAGGATAGTGATAATTTAATTTTAGAAATGAATGATAAATTTCATAAATCAGCTGAAATAAAAAAAAATTTAGCACAAACAAAGATCTCACAAATGAAAAATCAAGCTTTAAAAGATATTAAAAATACATCAGTAAAAATAGCTGTAAACTCAGTAAAAAAAATTCTTTTAACTTCTGTTGACCAGTCCAAGTTAGACAATTTATTTGATAAAAATTTAAAGGAAAGCAAGGAACTTCTAAAAAAAATTAATTCTTAAAGATAATTTCGTTACTTTTTTAAAAAATAATATAAATTACAATAATGAATTCAATTGTAATTGGCTCTGGTTTTGGTGGTTTAGCTGCTGCTCTACGCCTTAAAGCTAAAGGCCATAAAGTAACTTTGGTTGAAAAACACCAAGATCTTGGAGGAAGAGCAAGGGTTTTCAAAAGAAATGGATTTACTTACGACGGTGGCCCTACTGTAATTACTGCTCCATATTTGATAAATGAATTATTTGAATTATTCAAAAAAGACCCAAAAAAATATATTGAATTATCTCCTCTCAATACTTGGTATCAATTTGTTTTTGAAGACAATTCAAAATTTAATTACTCAGGCAATGAAACTGAAATGAAGAGTCAAATAGAGAAAATTAATAAAGAGGATGTCAGGGGATACGAAAAATTGGTTAGTTTTACAAAAAAGATTTTTGATAAAGGATTTACAGAACTTGCTGATGTACCTTTTGATAAACCTTTTGTTATGATGAAGCAACTACCTGCTCTACTAAAACTTAAAAGTTATAAATCAGTTTATTCTCTAGTCTCCTCGTATATTAAAAATGAAAAATTGAGGAGAATGCTAAGTATGCATCCTCTTTTAGTTGGAGGAAATCCTTTCACGACAACATCTATTTATGGATTAATTTTATATTTAGAAAAAAAATGGGGAATACATTACTCTATGGGTGGCACTGGAAATATCGTAAAGGGTTTGGAAAAGTTAATGACTGAAGTAGGTATCCAAATAATTAAAGGTCACGAAGTTAAAAAAATTATTTCAACCGGTAATAAAATAACCGGTATAGAGTTAGATGATAAAACTAATATCAAAGCAGATAACGTTATATGCAACGCTGACCCGCCAGCAGTTTACGAAAATATGTTAAATGGAAATGCCAATAAGTCTATTTTATTTCGATGGAAAAAAAGAAGAATGGAATATTCAATGGGTCTCTTTGTTTACTATTTTGGAACAAAAATAAAATATGAAAACATAGAACATCATACAATAAAATTCGGTAATAAATATAAAGAGCATCTTGATGATATATTTGAAAATAAAAAATTGAATGATGATATTAGTTATTATCTTCATAGACCGTCTGCGTCAGATAAATCTATGGCCCCTAGTGGAAAAGATTGTTTTTACGTCTTGGTCCCAGTGCCTAATAACCAGTCAAAAATTAATTGGTCTACAGAGGGTGAGAAAATGAAAAATTTAGTAATTAATAAAATGGAAAAAGATTTAATGCCAAACTTAAAGAAGAACATTGTTGAAGATTTTTATTTGACACCTGATTACTTTGAGAATGATCTTAATACTAAATATGGCTCAGGTTTTTCAATTCAGCCAAAATTTTCACAATCAGCTTATTTTAGATTTCATAATAAATCTGAGATATATGATGGACTTTATTTTGTTGGAGCGGGAACCCATCCAGGAGCTGGTGTGCCAGGAGTTCTATCTTCGGCTAAAGTTTTAGACAAAATTCTCTGATGTCCCAAAATCTATTATCAATTTATGCAAAATCGTTTAATTGGGCTGGTTTTTTTTTACCTAAAAAAACTTATAGACAATGCTCTGATTTATATGATTTTTGTAGAACCTTAGACGATATAGCTGACAAAAACCAAGATTTACAAATAAAAAGAAAATTATTCAATGATTTTAAACAAGATTTTATTAATAAAAATTTAAACAATAAAAATATTAATAAAATTTATGAACTGAGTAATAATTTTAATATTTCCAGTAAAATAATATTAGATTTATTTGATGGAGTTGAGTCAGATTTAAAAGATAGCGTAAAATTAAAAACAAATAATGAATTAATTATATATTCATATCAAGTTGCGGGCACTGTAGGTCTAATGATGGCTAAAATACTAAATGTTAAATCAAAGGATTCACTTAGATCAGCAATAGATCTAGGTATTGCAATGCAGCTAACAAATATTGCACGAGATGTAATTGAAGATGGCAATCGAAACAGAGAGTATATAAACCTCGATTTTGATAATATTAGAGAAACATTAAAACTCGCTGATATTTTTTATGAAAGTTCATTTAAATCTATAAATAAAATTCCATTGAATTGTAGATTTGCAATTATTGTTGCAAGAAGAGTATATAGGCAGATAGGAAATGAAATTCTTAAAAGGAAAAATATAGAAAATTATAAAAATTCAGGAAAAATTTATGTATCTAATTTAGGTAAACTAAATCAAACTATTTTGAGTATTTTAGACTTTATAAGACTACTATTTATTAAATCAGACGAGCATTTACGAAAAAATGAACATAATATAATTAATGATAAAATAAATTTAGATGAAAGATTTTGATTACATAATAATTGGTGGGGGTTGTGCCGGTTTATCTTTAGCCTATGAGCTCAATTTATATAAAAAATTTGAAAATAGGACATTGGCAATTATTGAACCAAGAGAGGAATATAAGAGGGATAAAACTTGGTCTTTTTGGAAAGTTATAGATCATAATTTTGACGATTGTGTTAAAAAGAGTTGGGACAATTTTACCATAAATTCCAAATACGAAACACAACATTTGCAATGTAATCATTTTCCGTATCAAAGTATAGATAGTGGTTTATTTTACTCTAAAATCATTAATGAATTAAAAAAAAATAAAAATATAGGTTTTTTTAAAGATATTAAGGAAATAAATATAAACAACTCTTTTATTTTTAATAGTGTTCCAACAATTAATAAAAATATAGAAAATCTTTGGCAACATTTTTGTGGTGTAGAGATACAAACAAAAAATGATATTTTTGATAATAAGATTATTAATCTTATGGATTTTAACTGCGATCAAAGAGATAGTGTACATTTCTTCTATACACTTCCATTTGAAAAAAATAAAGCACTTATAGAGACTACTTGGCTATCAAATATGACTGACGACACAATCATGGATTATGACGAACAAATTAGAGAATATATAGAGCAAAATTTAAAAATAAAAAATTATGATATTATTTTTAAAGAACAAGGTGCAATTCCATTATTTACACCAAAAAACATAAATGAAAAAAATAAAATTAATATCGGTACTGCCGGTGGTATGACACGATTAAGCACTGGCTATACATTCCTTAATATACAAGAGCATAGTAAGTATATAAGAGAAAACTTTGATAATTTAAAAAAACTTAAAAGTTTTAAAATTCAAAGTAAATACAAATTTTTAGATCAGGTTTTTTTAAAAGTTTTAGAGAGAAATCCCAAAATAATGCCAAAGATATTTTGTGATATGTTTAAAGTTAAAGCTAATACTGTGATAAAATTTTTATCCAATAAAAGTAATTTTATTGAGGACATATCAATTATTTTAAAAATGCCAAAATCAACTTTTATAAAAGCGTTATTCTACTAAATGAATTTATTAAAACTTAACAGACAATATTCTATCATTATTTTTTTCTTCAACATATTCATCATATTCTCAGTTTCAAAGTTTTTAGAAATAAAAAATATTACAATACCTTATCAAACTGTTATTTGCTTTTTTTTAATATCTATTATTGGAGTTTCTCATGGTGCCCTAGACTATGTCAAAGGCTCCCAGCTAATGAAAATTTATAAAGTAAAAAATAATTTTTATTTTTATTTAGTATATATTTTTCTTTCTCTGTTAGTTATTTTTTGTTGGACAATACTACCTTTATTCACTTTGATTATATTTTTATTAGTTGCATCATATCATTTTGGTAAAGAAGATAGTTCAGTCGGACTTATTAATAACAGCGGATTTAAGAATATTTTATATTTGTTTAAAGGATCTTTAATAGTAGTTGCTCCTTTATTTTTTCACCAAGAAGAGACACTAAAGATTTTTCAATCTCTTGATGTGGATATTATAACTACTAATGAAAATTTAATAATTTTTTTTCTTATAATTAGTTTCTCTGCGAATATAATTTTAATGAGTCAATTAAACTATAATAGTTTTTTATTAGCAGATTGGTTAACTATTTTATTACTTAATATATTTTTATCTCCACTTGTTGCTTTTACTTTATACTTCTGTTTCTTGCACTCAGTAAGGCACTCTTTTTCATTAATTTATGAAATTGATAAAAAAAACTTTAAAAATGGAGTTGTGAAATTTATAAAAAAAGCAGTGCCCCTAACTGTTATTACTGCAATATTATTTATTATCGCTATTTTTTTTTTAACTAATTATTATGTTTTAGATGAAGCAATATTAAAAGTAATATTTATTGGTTTGGCGTCCTTGACCTTTCCGCATATATTGCTCGAATATTTAATTGAAAAAAATGAAAAATAAAGAAATAAAAATTTTATTAGCAGCTCCAAGAGGTTTTTGCGCAGGAGTAGATCGTGCGATTGAGATAGTAAAAAAAAGTATAAAAAAATATGGAGCTCCAGTTTATGTAAGACATGAAATAGTTCATAATAAACATGTCGTTGAAAGTTTAAAAAAGATTGGTGCAGTTTTCGTAGAGGAATTAAACGAAATAAAGGATAAAACAAGACCAGTTATTTTTTCAGCACACGGAGTTCCAAAAGTTGTTCCTGCGGAGGCAAAAGAATTAAAAATGGATTATATTGATGCAACATGTCCATTAGTTTCTAAGGTTCACAGAGAGGCTGAAAATTTAAATAAAAGTGGATTTCATGTATTGTTAATCGGCCATAAAAATCATCCAGAAGTGATTGGCACAATGGGTCAAATTCCAAATGGATCAATAGATTTAATAGAAAATATTGAAGATGTTAATAAATTTGAAATCAAAGGAAATGGAAAGTTAGCTTATGTTACACAAACTACTTTGTCAGTAGATGACACAAAAGATATAATTAATGCTCTTAAAGAAAAATTTTCAAACATTAAAGAACCAAAAAAAGAGGATATTTGTTACGCAACAACTAATAGACAAGCTGCAGTAAAAAAAATTGCAAAACTCTGTGATATGTTTTTTGTAATTGGTAGTAGAAACTCATCAAATTCATTAAGATTAGTTGAGGTTGCAAATAATTCTGGGTGTTCTGAGGCAGTTTTAATTCACTCTGAAAGTAGCATACCTTTAGAAAAAATAACAAAATGCAAAACAATAGGAATTTCATCGGGTGCATCTGCCCCTGAAATTTTAGTTGAAAATTTTATTAAAAAATTAAAAGAACAATTTAGTGTCAATATCGAAGAAGTAGAAATTATAAAAGAAGATATAACTTTTAAAATTCCCGGAAGATTAAATTAATGGCGGTTTTTACTAAAGTTACAAATCTAGATATATTAAATATTGAAAACCAATTTAATCTTGGAAAAATTAAAAAATTTAAAGGGATTAAAAAAGGTATTGAAAACACAAACTATCTTATAACTATAAAAAATAAAAAATATATACTTACAATCTTTGAGAAAAGAGTAAATTCTCGTGATCTCCCATATTTTATGAATTTAATGTCGAAATTGTCAAAATTGAAAGTGAAATGTCCAAATCCAGTCAAAGGTAAAAATGGAAAATTTATTTTTAAAATAAAAAAAAAGAATGCATGTATTGTTTCTTTCCTTGAAGGCAAAGATAAAAAGGAATTAAATTATAACGATTGTTTTGTGGTAGGCAAAAATGTAGCCAAACTTCATTTAGCATCAAAAAAAATAAATCTTTATCGAAGAAATTCTTTATCTATTTCATCTTGGCCAAATTTGTTATCAAAAATAAATATTAAAATAAATAAAATATCAAAGAACTTAAAAAGTCTTATGAAAAATGAATTAATTCAGATTAAAAAAACTTGGCCTAGAAACTTACCAAAAGGAATTATACATTCAGATTTATTTGTAGATAATATTATTTTTCATAAAAAAAAATTTCATGGTTTTATTGATTTTTATTTCTCATGCAATGACTATTTATCATATGAGCTTGCTACATGTGTTAATGCTCTATGTTTTGAAAAAAAAAATAGTAAATATGTTCTAAATAAGAGAAAGTCCTCAAATCTTCTTAAAGGTTATGAAAGTATTAGAAAATTAAAAAATATTGAAAAAAAAAATTTTAATACAATGTGTAAAGGATCAGCTTTAAGATATCTTTTAACTAGAGCTTATGATTATTTAAATACACCAAGAAATGCTATTATAAAAATAAAAGATCCAAAAGAATATATTCAAAAATTAAATTTTCATCGTGGAATAAATTCTTACAAAACTTATACAAATAATGATTAAAATATATACAGACGGTTCATGTTTAATTAATCCAGGAAATGGTGGATGGGCAGCAATAATTATTGTTGATGGAAAAAAAACTTTCATAAAAGGAAGTAAAAAAAATACTACAAATAATCAAATGGAGCTAATTGCTCCAATTGAAGCTTTAAAAAAAATTCCAAAGGGTAGTAATGTTCAAATTTTTACAGACTCTAAATACGTAAAGTCTGGAATAACAGAATGGATACATAATTGGAAAAAAAATGGATGGAAAACTGCGAACAAAAAAGAAGTTAGAAATAAAGAACTTTGGGCAGAATTAGACAATTTAAATAATCAATTTGAAATTAATTGGAATTGGGTGAAGGCACATTCTTTAGATGAATTAAATAATGAAGTGGATTTACTTGCTAGGAATGCTGCAAATTCGGAACTTTGATAAGAGCTTTTTAAAGTTTTTTTATTTTAACATTACAAGTTATCTAATAAACTTCCTGCTGAAGTTAAACCACATTCTTTGGTTTCTTTTTCAACATAAATATTAATTACTGTGAAATTCTCTATAACCATTAAATAACGATTTGATCTGATACCCATTCCTTTTGAATTTCTATCAACTTCAGCACCAATTGCTTTTGTGAATAATAAATATGGGTCTGATAACATTTTTATTTTATCTCCAGTATTATTAATTTCTCCCCAGCCGCTCATTACATATGGATCATTTACTGACAAACAAAATATATTTTCTATTCCTTTTGCTTTGATTTTATCTGCATTAGCTACAAAACCTGGAAGATGAAGTTTGGAGCAAGTTGATGTGAATGCGCCAGGTAAACCAAATAAAACAATTTTTTCATTACCTATAATTTCTCTTATTTTACTTTTTTGAGGCTCTCCATCAATGAGTTGAAAAATCTCCGTATTTGGTATTCGATCTTTTATTTTTAGTTTCATATCGAATTCACTATATATTTTTTGACTTTTTGAATATCATTTGAAAGAAGTTCAAATTTTTCTTTTCTCTCATTAACGTATTTCAGACTATTTGGTAAATTTTCAGTCTTAGAAATTGCATCCTCTATTGCTTTTGGAAATTTACACGGGTGAGCAGTTGATAATACAACACAATTTTTTTCTATTCCTAATTTTTTTACAGCACCTATCCCTACCGCAGTATGTGGATCAACGACCGTTTGATGTTCATCATTAATTTTTTTTATCATTTCAATAGTTTCATTTTCATCAAGCATCTCAGATATAAAATTCTTTTGTATTTTTCCTAAATCTTCAATATCAATTTTATAAGTATTGTTTTTAATTTTACTCATTAAATCTTTTGTAACTTCTGAGTTACAATCTTTTACATCAAATAAGAGCCTCTCAAAATTACTTGCTATCTGAATATCCATACTTGGTGTATTTGTTTCCATAACTTTCTTTTGAGAATAATCGCCTCCAGATATTGCTCTATGTAGTATGTCATTTTTATTTGTAGCAACGATCAGTTTGTCAATTGGAAGACCAAGTTTTTTTGCTAAGTAACCAGCATAGATATCTCCAAAATTTCCAGTTGGAACAGAAAAAGATAAAGGCTGACCATTTCCAACCTTAAAGTAAGCATAAAAATAATAGACAGCTTGAGCAATAATTCTTGCCCAATTAATTGAGTTTACACCTGACATGTTAATTGATTTAGAAAACTTTTCATCATTGAACATTGCTTTTACTAAATTTTGACAATCATCAAAGTTTCCCTGTATTGCAATATTAAATACATTACTCGCTTCGCAAGTTGTCATTAATTTTCTCTGTACAGGAGAAATTCTATTATTTGGATGTAATACAAAAACATTCAAATTTTTTTTTCCTTTTAAGGCGTCTATTGCAGCTGCACCGGTATCGCCTGAAGTTGCCACCACAATATTAATTTTTTTTTGCTCAAAATTTAAATGATGCTCATAAAAATTACCTATCAGTTGCATTGCAATATCTTTGAAAGCAAGTGTTGGGCCGTGGAAAAGTTCTAAAACTTTTAAATTTCCTAATTTATTTATGTTAACAACATTTTTAGTTCTGAAATTTGAGTATGATTTCGATATTAGAGAAATTAAATCATCTTTAGACATAAAATCTCCGATAAATGGATTAATTATTTCTGCAGCCAAATCATTGTAGCTAAGATTTATAAGATTGTTTATTTCCTCTTTGCTAAATGATTTTACTAATTTTGGAATAAATAGACCTCCATCATCTGCCAAACCTTTTAAAAAAATGTCCTTAAAAGTAAAAATTTTTTGATTATTTCGTGTGCTAATATATTCCATTAGTAATTTTTTTTTCTAAAATATAAATATATTAAAAAAATTGAAATCGCTAATGAAAACCATGTGAGCGAGTATTTTAAATGATTATTTGAAATATTTGCAGTAATCTTTTTTGGATTTGGAAAATTTAATCTACTGTTCGTTTCATAAATTATAAAATTTGAAAATTTTCTTCCAGTATACTCGAAAAGATCACTATCATTTAGTGTGAACCAATAATTATTTAGTATATCATTTTTTGGTTTAAAATAATTTTTGTTTGATTTTTTTTTTAAAATACCTTGAAAATTTGTACTTGATATTTCAAAATTTTTATTTTTTAAATCTCTTGGTATCCATCCTCTATTTAAAAGATAATAACTATTTTCTATGCTAATTGTATTTACAATATCGAAGCCAGGTTCTCCTTTTTCATTAAGACTATATAAATAAATTAATTTTGAATTCTCAAAATTTGCCTCAAACTGGATTTTTTTAAAATTATGTGGACTATTTCCTGAAAAAAAAACTGGTTTAGAGTTAATATTTTCCTCAATTTCAGAGATTAAATTTAATTTCCAATTTAGTCTTAAAATTTGCCAAACGCCAAGGCTTAGAAAAATTAAGATAAAAAAATATACAAAAACAGAAAAAAGAAATTTGTTCTTCAATTATTTTTTAACTACCCCAAATATAAATTGCTGCAAATAAAAATAGCCAAACTACATCAACAAAATGCCAGTACCAAGCAGCGGCTTCAAATCCAAAATGATGATCTTTGTTAAAATGTCCTAATTTTCCTCTCCACAAACACACTGCTAAAAAAATTGTTCCTACAACAACATGAAAGCCATGAAATCCTGTTGCCATATAAAAAGTTGCTCCATAGATATGTCCTGAGAAGCTAAATGTTGCATGGTGATATTCGTAAGCTTGAAGTGCGGTAAAACATAATCCTAAAAAAACAGTTAAGCTCAAACCTTGAATAAAGCTTTTCCTATCATCTTCAAGTAAAGCATGATGAGCCCATGTTACTGTTGTGCCTGATAAAAGTAAAACTAGTGTATTTATTAAAGGGATGTCCCAAGGATCAAAAACTTCAATATCTTTAGGTGGCCATACATTTCCGACAAATTCTGACGGAAACAAACTTGCATCAAAATATGCCCAGAACCAAGCTACAAAAAACATAACTTCTGAGGCAATAAAAAGAGTCATTCCATATCTATGATGTATTTGAACTACAGGCGTATGATGACCTTGATGCTCTGCCTCGATCACCACATCTCTAAACCACATATAAGCTCCATAGATAAGTAATACAAAACCCAAAATCATCGCCCACATCACTTTGCTATGAAAATAATAAACTGAACCAACGGCGGTTATTAATGTTGCAAAAGATGTATAAATTGGCCAAGGACTTGGGTCAACTAAGTGATAATCGTGTTTTTGCTCTCCGCTGGACATAATATTAATTTATATTCTTTGATTGTTTATAATAATCAGACGAAAAAAAAGTATATGACATAGTTACATCTTCAACATTTGCAGTTTTTGGGTCGTTTACAAGCTCAGGATCTAAATAAAAAACTAATTTATAAACAGCCTTTTCACCTGGTTTTAATATCTGTTTTTCAAAACAAAAACAACCTAACTTATTGAAATATTGACCAAAGGACGAAGGTGAAACATTATAACTGGCAACTCCCGCGGAAGGTTCATTCCCAACATTTTGAACCTCAAAATCGATGTTGTAAACTTTGCCTGGCTTTACATCTAAAAGATTTTTTTTAGCTTTAAAATCCCAAGAAAGATTACTATTAACATTTGTATCAAGTCTTACACTAATCACATTATCTAAAACAATTTTTGGAGCTTCTTTTGATACTTGTGTAGTGCCGCCAAAACCAGTTACTCTACAAAAGAGATCGTATAATGGGACTGCTGCAAATGAGAGACCTAACATAAAGAAAAAAATTCCTCCAAGGATTAAAGGTGTTAAAGTTTTTTTTTTCATAATCTATAAAGGTCTATCAAATACTCCAATGTTAAATAGCGTAAATATAAATAAAAAAACTATAAATAATAACAACCCAAGTGCTGTCCATATATTTCGTTTTTTTAATTTTTTATCAGGTATCATTAAATTAATTTATCAATCAAAAATAATACGAAAATTAAAAATAAATATATTATTGAATAACTGAATATGTGTTTTGCTATATTTGTATCAAATTTATTTTTTTTATAACTGTAAAGATTAAAACAAATATAGTTGTAGTATAAGGTCAATGCTAAAGATGGGATTAAAAATGTCAATCCAGCAAACCCAATATAATATGGTATTAAAATAGTTGGTATCATTAGCAAAGAGTAAATTAAAATATTTTTTTTTGTATTTTGAATTCCATCTGTTATTGGGAGCATTGGAATTTTTGCTCTTTTATAATCATTTGCTTTGTAAAGGCTAAGTGCCCAAAAATGTGATGGTGTCCAAATAAATATAATTAGAAATAATGTTAGTGGTTCCATAGATAAAGAGTTAGTTGCAATAGTCCACCCTATAACAGGAGGTAATGCTCCTGAGGCTCCTCCAATAACAATGTTTTGTGAAGTCTTTCTTTTTAGCCAAATGGTATAAACAATAACGTAAAAGAAAATAGTAAAGAATAATAAGAACGCTGATAAAAAATTACTAAAATAATAAAGGCTAACGACAGATATAATTGACAATAGAAGGCCAAAAATTAATGCTTGGTCTTTATTTACTTTACCTCTTGGAATAGGTCTCAAACAAGTTCTAGACATTAGCTTGTCCAAATCAGCCTCATACCACATATTAAGTGTTCCTGCTGCCCCAGCTCCCATCGCAACAAATAAAATTCCTATCATCGCATCTTTAATTGAAAGAACTATTGGTGAAGATAATAAGCCAACTGCGCAAGTAAAAATAACTAATGACATTACTCTTGGTTTCATCAGCTTTATAAGCTCGTTAAAAACTTTTATGTCTGAAACACTTTGTTTTTTGGCTCTTATATTAGTTGTAGACATCTTTAAATTATATATGCGTAAAAAAATCTAGCTACTAGATTTTTCTGCACCTTCGTAATCCTCAAATTTTGGTAGTTCTTCGAAAGTATGAAAATTTGGAGGTGATGGAACTGTCCACTCAAGAGTTGTAGCCCCTTCCCCCCAAGGATTTTGAGCAGCTTTCTTCTTTTTTGCAAAAGCGTAAATCAAATTAATTAAAAATACTCCTAGTCCGACAATTGAAATATAGGACCCCACAGATGATATATAATTCCAATCTGCAAAAGCATCTGGATAATCCGCATATCTTCTAGGCATACCCGCTAATCCTAAAAAGTGTTGTGGAAAGAAAATTAGGTTTACACCTATAAAAGTAAGCCAGAAATGCAACTGTCCTAACCACTCTGAGTATTCATAGCCTGACATTTTTCCAAACCAATAGTAGAAACCTGCAAATATTGCAAAAACTGCTCCAAGAGAAAGAACGTAATGAAAGTGTGCTACCACATAGTAGGTATCATGAAGTGCTGTATCAACGCCAGCATTTGCAAGCACAACACCCGTTACACCACCTACGGTAAATAAAAAGATAAAACCTAATGCCCAAACCATTGGGGTTTTAAAAGAAATAGATCCACCCCACATTGTTGCTATCCACGAAAAAATTTTAATGCCAGTCGGCACTGCTATAATCATTGTAGCCGCTAAGAAGTACGCTTTTGTATCTGTATTTAATCCAACAGTATACATATGATGTGCCCACACAACAAAACCTACAATTCCTATTGCAACCATTGCATAAGCCATTCCTAGGTATCCAAAAACTGGTTTTCTTGAGAAAGTAGAAACAATATGGCTAATCATTCCAAAACCAGGAAGAATTAAAATGTAAACTTCAGGGTGCCCAAAAAACCAAAACAAATGTTGAAATAACATTGGATCACCACCAGATTGTGCCTCAAAAAAAGCTGTGCCGAAATTTCTATCAGTCAATAACATTGTAATTGCTCCTGCTAGAACAGGTAAAGATAATAACAATAAAAAAGCTGTTACTAATATTGACCAAGCAAACAATGGCATTTTATGAAGTGTCATACCTGGAGTTCTCATATTTAAAATAGTTGTTATAAAATTTACCGCACCTAAAATTGATGAAGCTCCTGCTATGTGAAGACTTAAAATTGCCAAATCCATTGCTGGTCCAGGTTGTCCAGTTTTAGATGATAAAGGAGGGTAAATTGTCCATCCACCACCCACTCCTTGGGCTCCAGGAGGTCCGTCTACAAAAATAGATGATAGTAATAAAATAAAAGAGACTGGTAATAACCAAAATGAAATATTATTCATTCTTGGAAATGCCATATCAGGCGCACCGATCATAATTGGTACAAACCAATTTCCAAACCCACCAATCATAGCCGGCATCACCATAAAAAAAATCATAATTAGTCCGTGTCCAGTAACAAGAACATTATAAAGATGATAATCGCCACCTAAAATACCATCCCCTGGATGCATTAATTCCATTCTCATTAGCACTGAAAAAGCTGTTCCAATTAATCCAGCAATGATTGCAAAGATTAAATACATAGTTCCAATATCTTTATGATTTGTAGAATAAGCCCATCTTTTCCATCCAGTTGGAGTATGATGATCGTGAGCTGCTGTTTGACTATACATAATTATTTACTGGCAATTAATTTATTTTTATCCTCAATTGGCTCTTTCGCAAACTTAATTTTTGCCTCATTTAACCATTCAATATATTCTTCTTCAGATACCACTCTAACAGTTATTGGCATAAATGCGTGTTTTATTCCGCAAAGCTCTGAACATTGTCCATAAAAGGTTCCTGTTCTTTCAGCTTTAAACCAAGTTTCATTTACTCTTCCAGGCATTGCATCTCTTTTAACGCCAAAGGCAGGAAGAGCCCATGCATGCAATACATCATTTGCTGTTATTAAAACCTTTACTACTTTGTTAACAGGCACAACTACTTCATTATCTACGGCTAATAATCTAGGTTGACCCTCTTTTAAGTCCTCATCCTCTATCATATAAGAATCGAAAATTATATTTTCGTCTGGATATTCATATCCCCAATACCACTGATACCCTATTGCTTTAATTGTAACTTCAGCTTTTGGAATTTCATCTTGCGAGTATAAAACTTTAAATGATGGAACTGCCATCACTATTAAAATCAAGCATGGTATCAATGTCCATACAACCTCAACCAAAACATTGTGAGTTCTTTTAGATGGATTAGGGTTTCTTGAAGCCCTAAATCTAACCATTGCATATAACATTAAAAACAAAACAAAAGCACTGATAGCTACAATAATCGGAACTAACATATAATCGTGAAACCAAACTATATCTCTCATTGATTGAGATGCCGGTTCTTGAAAGCCCATCTGCCACTTTTTAGGTTGATCAGCTAAAGCAACTGACTGTGAAAGTATTGCTGTAAAAATAATTAGAATTTTTTTCATTGTTATGAACTATATAGAACTAAATAATTAAAATTACACTAATGTTTTCGCGACAATTTATCAATTTATTATAAAATTAATCACAGATAACGCCGAAATTGCTGCTGTTTCTGAACGAAGAATATTGTCATTTAATTTAATTGTTTCAACATCTTTAAAATTTAGAATTTTTAACCTTTCCGACTCGGAAAAATCACCTTCTGGTCCAATTAATATGCATAATGGTTTTTTTTCAGACTTTATTAAAGATACTTTTTTTTTATTAGAATTAAGGTCAGTAAAGATTAATTTAATTTTATTTTCATAGATTGATAGAAAATTTTGAAGCTTTACAGGACTTTCTATCTCTGGTGTGCAAATTCTGTTTGATTGCTCAGTTGCCTCTATAATAATTTTTTTTAGTCTATCATTATTTATCTTTCTAACAATACTTCTTTCAAATATGACAGGAATAAATTTTGTTACTCCAAGCTCTGTTGATTTTTGAATCATAAAATTAAAATAATTCGATTTAATTGGGGAAAAAGCTAACCATATGTCTACTCTGCTCTCTTTGGATCTTAATTGTTTAACAATTTGGAATTCAATGCCAGTTTTATTAATTTTTTTTATTTGTGCAATCCATTCTCCTGACTCGTTAAAAACATTAAACTCATCATTTTCTCTCAATCTCATAACCTTGCTAACATAGTGAGATTGTTTTTTATCCAAATTTCCAATAAGATTATCGGACAATTTTTTTTGATAGAATAGTCTTAAATTATTCATTAATAATTATATTAATCTGATTTATGAAAAATATTAAAGCAATTATTTTTGATGCATATGGTACTTTATTTGATGTTAACTCCGCAGCAGAGAAATGTAAAAATAAAATAGGTGATAAGTGGGAAGGTTTTGCTAATTACTGGAGAACAACACAACTTGAATATACTTGGCTACGAAGTTTAATGGATAGACATAAAGATTTTTGGCAAGTAACAGAAGATAGTTTAGATAAATCTATGAAAGTATTCGATATTGATCCTGAAATGAAAAATGAATTATTAAATCTTTACAAAAAACTTTCAACATTTAATGAAGTACCTAATGTTTTAAAAGACTTAAAGAATAAAAAATTTAAATTATCAATACTTTCAAACGGAACTCCTGGTCTTCTAGATGAATTAGTAAATAGTAATAATTTAGATAATATTTTTGATGATATTTTCTCAATTGAAAATGTTGGTATTTATAAACCTAGCTCAAAAGTTTATGATATGCCAATTAAAAAATATAGTTTCAAAAAAAAAGAAATAGCTTTTTTAAGTGCAAATACTTGGGACGTATCTGCCGGTGGAAATTATGGTTATAATTCTATTTGGGTAAACCGAAATAATAATGTATTTGATAACTTAGACTATCAACCAAATTATGAAATTAAAAATTTAAATGAATTACTCGAAATGCTAAATTAAATTAACATTTAAAAAAAAAGAGGTATTGATGTTAAAGGGTAAAAAAGCTGGAGATAGCGCTATTGTGGTTGAGGTCGAACAGAATAAATCTTATTTTTGGTGTTCATGCGGATTAAGTTCTAAGCAACCGTTTTGTGATGGGTCCCATAAAAATACAGAGTTTAGCCCAGTTAAATTTATAGCAGATGAGACAAAAAAAATGTTTTTTTGCACTTGCAAACAAACTAACAATCAGCCATTTTGTGATGGATCGCATAATAAATAATATGAAAATATTTATAAATAAGATAAATGATTTCTTCTCAAATTTTGAGGCATTGGCATCTTTATTTTTAAGATTTGGAATAGCAATAGCTTTTTTAATTTATGGTTTAAATAAATTTCCGTTACCACCTCAGGGCCTAATTGAATATTTTGACTTATCTCCTGCTTTAGCATCATTTGTTGCACTTACAGAAGTTTCGGTAGGAGCTACTTTAATAATCGGAGGATTTATTAAAAATCCATATGGAAATTTTATTACTCGAATAGCTGGCTTTACAGTCGTAATTTTGATGATTAACATATTTGTAATTGCTCATTCAGATTGGTTTATAAACACAAAGCTTTTTACTAGTGTACAAATTTTTCTTTTTATTGGTGGTTTATATTTTTTAATCAAAGGCAATAGATCCTAAAATGAAACAGATTGAAGTTGATAGAATAGTCGATCCAATTATTTCCTCTGATGGAGCTGGTGTAAAGTTAAAAAGAAGTATTGGTGTTGATCCAGATTATCTCGATCCATTTCTAATGTTAGATGAGTTTGGTTCGGAAAATAAAGATGATTACGTTGGAGGCTTTCCACCACATCCGCATAGAGGAATTGAAACAGTTACTTATATGCTTTCAGGAGATTTTGAGCACAAAGATAGTGCTGGTGGAGAAGGAAGGATGACAGCAGGCGATGTCCAGTGGATGAAGACTGGTAGTGGAATAATTCATTCTGAAATGCCAGCTATGAAAGAAGGTAAGCTTCATGGTTTTCAGCTATGGATAAACATGCCTGCAAGATTAAAGATGAGTAAACCTGAGTATATTTATATAGACTCTGAGAAAATGAAAACTCATAAGGACAGCGAGAAAACCGTAAAAGTTATTGCTGGAAAATTTAATAGTACTGAGGGGCCAGTTAACAAGCACAATGTTCAACCGTTATATTTTGATGTAGTTCTTAATAAAGATAAAATTTTTGATTTCAATTTACCTGAGACACATAATTCTTTTATTTATTTAATAAATGGAGAAATTAAAGTTGGTGAAAAAAAACATGAGAAAATCACAGACTCAAAACTAGTTTTACTTACAAAGGGGTCAAAATTAAAAGTAGAGTCTTATATAAAATCAAATTTTTTACTTATATCTGGTAAGCCAATTGGTGAAAAGATTGCTAGAGGGGGTCCTTTCGTAATGAATACAAAGGCAGAGATCTTAGAGGCAATAAATGATTACCATAATGGCACATTCGTAAAATAACTATGAAAGTAATAGAAATTAAGAAATTTGGTGGACCAGAGGAATTAGAAATTAAAGATGTCAAAATCGGTAAGCCAGGACCCAAAGAAGTTTTGATTAAAAATTTATCAATAGGTCTTAATTATATCGATGTTTATCATCGTACCGGTCTATATCCAATACCATTACCAAGTGGAATCGGCTTAGAGGCATGTGGAGTTATTGAAGAAGTCGGATCTGAGGTAAATTTATTTAAGATTGGAGATAGAGTAAGTCATGCATCAATGCCTATAGGTGCTTACTCAGAAAAACAAATTATGCCTCAGGAAAAACTTATAAGTGTACCAGACGGTATTTCCAATGAAGTGGCATCATGTATCGTATTAAAAGGCATGACTGCTGAATATTTGCTTCATAGAAGTTATATAGCAAAAAAAGGTGACAAAGTTCTATTCCACGCTGCGGCGGGTGGAGTTGGACAAATTTTGTGTCAATGGGCAAACTCCATAGGTTGCGAGGTAATAGGTACAGTTGGATCAAAAGAAAAGGAAGAAATTGCAAAAAAAAATGGTTGTCACTATGTAATTAATTATACTGAAAAAAATTTTGTTGAAGAAGTCGAGAAATTATTTGGAAAGAATGCAGTTGATGTAGTGTACGATGGTGTAGGACAAAAAACTTTTGAAGGTTCAATTGAATGCTTAAAAATCAGAGGTATGATGGTAGCGTTTGGAAACGCCTCAGGATATGTAAATACAATTGATGTCAAAAAGCACATAAATACAAAAGGACTATTTTTTACTAGACCGTCAATTGCTCACTACACTGTAACCAGGAAAGAGTTAGAAGACTCTGCTAAAAAAGTATTCGATGCAGTAATTTCAAAAAAAATAAAAATAGATATTTCAAAAAAATATACTCTTGATCAGGCTAAAAATGCTCATGAAGATTTAGAAGCAAGAAAATTAATTGGTCCTGCAGTAATAATACCTAACTAATCTATGTGAACGTCCATATCGGACATATGCAAATTTAAGGCACTAGTTGAAATCTGAATTTCTCTAATAAAAAACGCTATAGATATAATCATTGATAGACAACATGATCCAAAAATAACTCTAGCTACAAATAAAGTATCTAAATACAGCGCAAATACAGTTAACATATTAAATAGAAAACCAAAAGCTGCAAACATAATAGTCCACCTTAGGATAGATATTCTTTTACTTAAATTAATAAATTGTTTTTTCCATTCAGGAGGAATATGTTTTTCATAAACATGTTCGTCATGCAGTTCTCTTATTAGTTTACTTAAAGTATGAAATCTATTGCTATAGACACCCATTAATAACGGTATCGCGGGAAACATTAATGCAGTCACTGTATAATCAATATTCATAACGAATCAGTTTGATTATGAATCTAGCCTTTGCTATTTACAAGTAAATTCTGATGAAACAAATAAATTATTTTATTGAGTTAACTCGCTTAAAAAAACCAATTGGGTTCATGCTATTATTTTGGCCGTGTTTATGGGGACTAACGATAGCGTTTGATTTTTCTAAAGATATTCAAATATTCATTAAATATCTTTTATTATTTTTTTTAGGGTCGGTATTAATGAGATCAGCTGGATGTATAATTAACGATGTATTTGATAAAGATTATGATAATAAAGTTGAGAGAACTAAATCTCGTCCGATAGCATCTGGTTCTATATCCGTAAAACTAGCTCTTCTCTACTCAATAATTTTATGTCTAATAGCTTTTTTTGTTCTAATACAGTTTAATTTATTCACTATTTTACTTGCACTTGGTTCAATGCCCTTAGCATTTACCTATCCATTAATGAAAAGATTTACTTACTGGCCACAGCTATTTTTAGGAATTACTTTCAACTATGGTCTTATATTGGGCTGGACATCCATAAATAGTCAAATTGATGCTTTGCCTGTAATATTTTATATAGGAGCCATATTTTGGACATTAGGTTACGACACAATATATGGGTACCAAGATATTAAAGACGATGAAATTATAGGAGTAAAATCAACATCCATTAAATTTAAAAAAAATCCTAAAATATTTATCTCGGGATGCTTTTTGATTTTTATTTTATGCTTACTTTATATAGGTTACAAAATGACGTTTAGTTCAATATATTTTTTTGGAATTGTTATAATCTCTTTGCATTTGCTTATTTATCAAATTAAATTTTTAAATATTAATGATCAATTTAGTTGCTTGAGTAAATTTAAATCAAATAATCTTATTGGATTTTTAGTTTTTATAAATATTTTAATTGGGAAAATTATTTTATGACAAGTAATTTCCAAATTTTAAAACGTTTATACTTTGATTACTCAAAAAATTATATTGGAAAAATTATTCTTTCTGGAATTTTCTCATTGATTGTAGCTGGATCAACATCTGCAATTGCATATCTTCTAGATCCAGCAATTAAAAAAATTTTTGTAGAAAAAGATGAAAATTTAATTTTGATAATTCCATTATTTATAATTTTAGCGTTTTTTGCTAAAGGCTTATCATTATATGGAGCTAGAGTGCTTATGATCTCTGTTGGTAATGATATTAAAAAAGATATGCAGGATGATATGTTAAAATCATTAATTAGAGCTGATACAAATTTAATACAAGATAAACATAGCGGTAAATATTTAAATCATGTACTTGGTGATACTTCTCATATTGTAAATTTAGTTAGCACAACAATATTAAATGCTTTTAAAGATAGTTTAACACTTGTTGGTTTATTATGTGTTATGTTTTATCAAAATTGGAAACTATCACTTATTGCAATATTAATGATACCTATCGCGACATTAGCAGCTAAAAGCCTAGGGAAAAGAATTGGTAAAGTAACAACCGAAGCTCAGGAAAAAGCTGGTGAAGCATCGAAATATTTAATGGAATTGTTTAAAAATCATAAATTAATTAAAATTTTTCAAAAAGAATCTTTCGAAACGCAAAGGTCAAGTAAATTTCTTAATGATTTGAAAGAGAAAGCAAAAAAAATTGCTATAGTTTTCACTAGAGCAACAGTAATAATGGAGCCTTTGACTGGTGTGATGATAGCATTACTTATTTTTGTTACAGGAAAACTTATTATAAGTGGTGAAATAGATATAAATAATTTTTTTTCATTTTTAGCTGCAATGATGCTTGCTTATCAACCAGTAAGATCATTAGCAACTTTAAATGTTGGCATAAATCAGGGTTTATCTGCAGCTAAAAGAATATTACCAATAATTGATATAGAAAATAAAATAAATGACAGTAAGTCTAGCGATAATTTAGTTCTAAAAAATTGCGATATAGAATTTGAAAATTGTGATTTTAAATACAACGATAATCAAAACCTAATTTTAAAAAAAATCAATTTAAAATTCACGGGCAATAAAATGACAGCCCTTGTTGGTCATAGTGGTGCTGGAAAGTCCTCAATATTGAATTTAATTCCAAGATTTTACGATAGTCTCTCAGGAGATATAAAAATTGATAATCAGTCAATTTATAAAATTAAACTCGAGGATTTAAGAAAAAATATTTCAATTGTTACACAAGATACGACTTTATTTGATGATACAATAAAAAATAATATTCTATATGCGAATTCTCAATCTAGCGATAGAGAAATAATGGAAGTTGCAGAAAAGTCATTTGCACATAATTTTATAAAAGATCTACCTAATAAATATGAGACTATTATTGGTGAGAACGGGCTTAAATTATCAGGTGGAGAGAAACAAAGAATTTCAATAGCAAGAGCTATGCTAAAGAAAGCCCCAATTATCCTATTAGATGAGGCAACATCCTCATTAGATGCAGAAACAGAAAGCAAAATACAAGAGGCAATGAGTTTGTTAACCAAAAATAAAACAACAATTGTGATAGCACATAGGCTTTCAACAATCCTTAACTCTCATAAAATTTTTGTTATTGAAAAGGGAGAAGTTGTTGCTGAAGGCACACATCAAGAATTAATGGATAACTCTAAAATTTACAAGAACTTCTATGATAAACAAGTTAGAAGAGATTGATGATATTATCACTCTATAGAATTTTAATTAACTCAATACTCCTTATTTCACCAATTATAATTTTATATAGATTATTTAAGGGAAAAGAAGATTTTAAAAGATTTAATGAAAAGCTTGGTTTTTTTTCTAAAAAAAAATATGGTGAAAAACTAATATGGTTTCATGGAGCAAGCGTAGGTGAATTATTAAGTATAATCCCACTAATTGAAATTCTTGAAAAAGATAAAAGTGTTAATCAAATA
>CACCHS010000001.1 GCA_902545825.1 uncultured Pelagibacteraceae bacterium | reverse complement strand
TTCGATTGGATCAATATCTCCATCTTTAACGACGTTTGAGATTCGATCCTCAGCAATTTTTATAGTTTCTTTTTGTATTTGTGGTTGGGAGGTATCTTTTATCTCTTTTTGAATTTCAGTTTCTTGAACATGTTTTATCTCTTTATGAATAGTTTTTTCTGCCTCTTCGATTAAATTTTTTGTACTTTTTGGAATTTCATCTGGTGATAACTTTCCATTTCCCTCAACTTCTAAAATTAAATCTCCTTTAGAAACTTTGTCTCCTACTTTAACATTAATATTTGATATTTTACCTTCAACTGTTGACGGAACTTCTACACTAGATTTATCACTTTCAAGTGTGACCACCGGATCATTTTTCTTTATACTCTCACCAGCTTTTACTATGACTTCAATTATTTCTACTTGTTCAAAATCACCTATATCTGGAACTTTTAACTGAATTGACATATTTAATTTTACCACATTTTAATCTTTTTTTGGACAACCTTAAACGAGATAAATTGTGTATGTTTAAATTATTAATCAAAAAATTAAAAAAAATTAACGATAAAGATGGTTTAGATGCTAGGTATTGGATACAAATGGCAATATTAAACAAAAATTACGTATCAACTAAAAACTAATCTCTTTCAAGACACATAGCTATACCCATCCCGCCTCCAATACAAAGAGTAGCTAAACCTTTTTTTGAACTTCTTCTTTTCATCTCATGAAGCAAGGTTACTACTATTCTACAGCCAGATGCTCCAATTGGATGTCCTAAAGCAATTGCACCTCCATTTACGTTAACAATATTTTCAGGTATTTTTAATTCTTTAATTACGGCTAAACTCTGCGCTGCAAATGCCTCGTTTGACTCAACTAAATCTAAATCGTTGATTTTCCAATTCGCAATCTCAAGAGCCTTTTTTGATGCAGGAATTGGACCAGATCCCATGAGGGCTGGATCTACACCACAGGATGCCCATGAAACAATTTTACCAAGTGGTTCTAGATCTCTTTTTTCAGACTCGTTTCTTTTCATAATTAAAACTCCTGCCGCTCCATCATTTACACCTGAAGAATTACCAGGGGTTACTGTTCCATCTTTCTTAAATACTGGTTTAAGCTTAGTTAAATCTTGAAAAATTATATTCGCTCTAGGATGTTCATCTTTAAAAGATTTATAACTTTCATTTTTAATAATCTCATCTTCAAACTTTTTTTTTTTAATAGCGTCTTGCACTTTTGATTGAGAATTTAATGCAAAATTGTCTTGCTCATCCCTTGTGATATTCCATTTTTCAGCAACATTCTCAGCTGTAACTCCCATATGATAATTATTAAATGCATCAATTAAACCATCCTTCATCATTAATTCCTTGTTACATCTAGACATGCTTTCTTGGCCACCAGCTATTATTACTTTTGATGAATCTAATAATAAGGATTGGTAGGCTAAGACTATTGCTCTTAGACCGGATCCACAAACCTGATTTACAATATAGGAAATTTTATTATGTGGAATCTTTGCTCCTATCGCTGCTTGTCTTGCTGGATTCTGTCCAACATTACTAGTCAAAACTTGACCTAGAATAACCTCGTCAATCTCGTCTGGATTTATAGATGTTTGCTTTAAAATATCTGTGATAACAATCTTTCCTAAATCATGGGCAGCTTTATTTCCCCACATTCCGTTAAATTTTCCTATTGCTGTTCTAGTAGCATTTACAATTACAACATCTTGGGAAGATTTCTGCATAAGAAACAATTATTATTTGATTTAAAATTACATTAATAAATTATAAATATATAGTAAAAAAAATTTAAATATGCGCCTGTAGCTCAACTGGATAGAGCGCTTGGCTACGGACCAGGAGGTTCTGGGTTCGACTCCTAGCAGGCGCACCAATTATTAAGGAGATTATGAAAGTATCTTTACAAAAATCCGTAGTTCTTTTCTTTTCAATTGTGTTTATAATATTAATTATTTTAACAATATTTCTATAAAGTTTATTATGACTATAAAATTTGAACAACTAAGTTCTGCCTCAGGCTTTATGAAGCATAACGGAGGTCTTTTATTTAGAACAATTTCAGAAGATCAATATGAATTTAAAACAATCGTGACAGAAAATCATCTGAATAGAGTAAAAATAACTCATGGAGGTTATATAGCTTCAATAATAGATGCAGGACTTGGGACTGCAGCTAGTAGATGTGCGGGCAATGTCCCATGTGTTACAATATCTTTAGACATAAAATATATTGCACCATCAAAGGAAGGAGACGAAATTATTGGCTTTATAAAAATTTTAAAAAAAACTAAGACTATGGTTTTTCTTATATGTGATTTAAAATGTAATGATAAGATTATTGCTAATGCTTCGGGGGTTTGGAAAATTTATAAAAATAAATAGAAATGAGAACTTTTAAATCAATGATTCGGACTAGTTTTAGTCTATTTTTGTTCTATACACACAACAATATATAGTATTAAATTTTAATAAGACACAAATAGTAGAAATGAAAAAAAACAAATTAGTTGCTGTTCTTGGTCCTACAAATACAGGAAAAACCTATCTTGCAATTGAAACTATGCTCTCATTCGAAACTGGGATGATTGGTTTTCCATTAAGATTGTTAGCTAGAGAGGTATATGACAAAGTAATTAAAAAAGTAGATCCTAGTAAAGTGGCTTTAATAACAGGTGAAGAAAAGATCATACCAATTAACGCAAAATATTATTTATGCACAGTGGAGTCGATGCCAATCGATAAAAATTTGGAATTTGTTGGGATTGATGAAATTCAAATGTGTACTGATCACGAGAGAGGTCATATTTTTACTGATAGATTGTTAAATCTTAGAGGTGATAAAACAACTATGTTTATGGGATCATATTCTATGAAAAATATCATAAAAAAATTAGATGAGGATGTAGAATTTATTGATAGAAAGAGACTTTCAAAATTAACTTTTTCAGGTCATAAAAAAATTTCAAGAATTGAGAGAAAGAGTGCAATTATTGCTTTTTCTGCTGAAGAGGTTTATGCAATCGCAGAGCTAATAAGAAGACAAAAGGGTGGAGCTGCTATTGTTATGGGATCTCTAAGCCCAAAGACGAGAAATTCGCAAGTTGAACTTTATCAATCTGGAGATGTTGATTTTTTAGTTGCAACAGATGCAATAGGTATGGGTATTAATATGGATTTAGATAATGTTTATTTTTCTAATCTTAAAAAATTTGATGGAAGAAAAATGAGAAGGTTAAACCTTGCGGAAATTGGCCAAATCGCTGGGAGAGCAGGACGGTATTTAAATGATGGATTGTTTGGAATAACTGGCGATTGTGAAGAAATTAGTGCTGAGGAAGTTGAGCTACTTGAAAATCATAAGTTTAATGAAATTCATACATTATACTGGCGTAATCCAAATTTAAATTTCAAGAATGGTAACGAATTAATAAAGTCTTTGGACGAAAGACCAAATAAGAGTTGGTTAAAAAGAATTTATGAATGTGAGGACGAGAAGGTACTTAAAACAATACTTAAAGATACTGAAAATCTTACAATTTTTAATGATGAAAATGAACTAAAGTTACTTTGGGAATGTTGCCAAATACCAGATTTTGCAAAAAAAAGTTATGGTAATCATTTAGAGGTTGTTGGAAAAGTTTTTAATTTTTTGAGAGAAAAACCAGGTAGAATTTCAAATCTTTTTATGAAACAACAACTTTCCCATCTAGATAAACTAGATGGCAATGTTGACTCAATATCTAACAGAATAGCAAATGTCAGAACTTGGTCGTATATTTCAAATAAAATTAATTGGTTAGATAATCAAGATTACTGGATAGAGAGAACAAAAAATTTGGAAGATAAATTGTCAGATAGATTGCACGAAGAGTTAACAAAAAGTTTTATAGATAAAAGAGCTAGTGTTTTAGCAAGAGGTTTAAAACAGGATATTTCTTTTGATACAAAAATATTAAGTGACGAAAAGGTAATGATTAATAATCAATACATTGGTCAATTGAAGGGATTGAAGCTTGAATTAGATTATAAAATTGGGGCACTGGATACTGATATAAAATCATTAAAGAAAGCTGCAAGACAAAACGTTAGCCCAGAAATTTTAAAGAGAATAGATCAAATTATCAAGACTGGATTACTAGATTTAAAAAATGATTTTAAAATTTACTGGAATAATTCTCCTATAGCAAAACTATCTCAAGGTAGAGATTATTTAAATCCTGAAATTAATTTAATCATAGATGATATGATAGAAAATGAAGATCAAATAAAACTACTTGAATACTTAAACTCTTGGATAAACAATAAAATTAATCAAGAATTAAAAAATTTACTTGATCTAAAAAATATTAACGAAAAAAATTCTTCTATAAGAGCATTAGCATATCAAATTTATGAAAATAATGGTGTTGTAAAAAGAGATGATGTTAGAAATTTTTTAAAATTTTTAAAGCAAGATGAAAGAAAAATATTGAGAAAGTTAGGTGTAAAATTTGGAAGATACCATATTTTTGTTCAAAACTTATTCAAACCTAACATTGTAACATTAAGAATTTTATTGTGGAAAAACTTTCAACAAAAAAATTTTGACCTAGATCCACCTAAATTCGGCTTGAATTTTTTTGAAAGCGGCAAGAATATTGACAGAAACTTTATGTTAATTTGTGGATTTGAAAAATTTGACAAGTTTTTTGTTAGAATAGATATTTTGGAAAGGCTTTTTTTAAAGATTATTGATAATGAAAAAGAAATAAAATTGGTTGCTGAAATGCTTAACCTACTCGGATGTAGTAAAGAAAGTTTCGTTAAATTAATCAATAAAATGGGTTATAAAACCTTTGATAAGAATAATGAGACTTTTTTTAAATATTTACCTAAAAGGGGCAAAAATGCAAATGTACCTTCTAGAAAAAATAGAGATAATCCTTTTAGTATATTAAGTGAGATAAACTTTAAATGATGTTCGATTTTTTAAAAAAAAAAGAAAAAAAAGCTTCTAATGATGATAACAAGTTTATCAAGCCTGCAGCATTATTAATACACGCAGCAAAAATTGATCAAAATTTTACTGAAAAAGAAAAAACAATAATTAAGAAAACTTTATTGGAAATAGGTGCAAAGGAACAAGAATTAGAAAATATATACAATGAAGCAGAGAAAATTGAAAATAATTCAAACCAAATTCTTGATTTTACAAGGGAGATTAAAAATTTAGACGAAGAATTTAAGGTAAAAATTACTGAGTCTTTATGGAGTATTATATATTCTGATGGTTTGTCTGATATGTATGAAGATAACTTTATGAGAAGACTTACAGGTCTGCTCTATTTAGATAAAAAAATAGTTGGTGATATCAAAGAGAAAGCCAAAAATAAAAATAAATGACTTATTTAGTTAACGAGAAATGTATAAAATGTAAATTAATGGACTGTGTTGACGTATGTCCGGTTGATTGTTTTTACGAGGGAAAAAATATGCTTGTAATTAAGCCTGATGAGTGTATAGATTGTGGCGTTTGTGAGCCAGAGTGTCCCGTTGATGCTATTGTTCCAGATACTGCTGAAGGAAGTGAGAAGTGGCTGGAAATGAATACTAAGTACTCGGAAATTTGGCCAAACATAAGTGAAAAAAAAGATCCACCTGCGGATCACAAAAAGTACGAAAATGAAGAAAATAAATTTCAAAAATATTTTAAAGAAAACCTTTAAAAAAAAAGTAGTAAAAAAGAAACCAGTAAAAGTTAAAAAAGTTAAAAAAGTCAAAAAAGTTTTAGTCAAAAAAGTTAAAAATTCCTTAAAAGCAAGTAAATTAAAAAGTCACAAAAAAAAAAATATCGCTAAAATTAAAGAACCTGAGAAAAATGTAAGTTTAAGAATTTCTAAACAAAATGAGTTAAAGCCAGAAATCAAAAAAATTAAAAAACAGGAAACAGAAAAAAAAGTATTTAAACCAAAAGATTATGTTGTTTACCCTAAACATGGGGTTGGACAGATTTTATCAACTAGTGCTAAAACAATAGGTGGTATTGAGGTGCAGTGTTATGATATCAAATTTGAAAAGGATAAGGCTACTGGGCTTTTACCAATAAATAAGCAATCATTTTTAAGGCCGCTGTCTACTATTAACCAAGTTAATAAGTGTATATCTATTTTAAAAAGTAAACCAAAAATAAAGAGATCTATGTGGAGTAGAAGAGCTCAAGAATATGACCAAAAGATTACATCAGGTAAAATTTATGAATTAGCTGAGGTTGTGAGAGATTTGAACAAAGGTGATGATATAATGGTAGACCAATCATATAGTGAAAGACAACTTTTTGAAAAAGCTTATGATAGAATGTCATCTGAATTTCAAATCATATTAAATATTTCTTTAGAAGATACGCAGAAAAAATTAAATAAAGCACTTAAAAGAAATTTAGAAAGTCAAACGCCGAAAATTGAAACTAAGCAAGCAGTTCCAACTGAAAGTACTGATAGTGATGATGTTTCAATAGTAGAGGAAGAACAAGAATAAAAAAAAACGCTTCTCACACAAAAGTTATGAGAAGCGTTTTTATATAAGAAAACTATCTTCTTCTTCTTTTTTTAGCTTTCTTTTTAGCTTTTTTCTTAGCTTTTTTTCTTCTTTTAGCCATCTTTAGCTCCCTTTTTTTGTTTTGCGAAACAATTGATTCGCTATTAACTTTATTTTTATTTTTTTTATCTACATATGTCAAATATATAATGAATTACAAATTTGTAATTTAATTTGTAAAAAATTATTTTTAATTAATTTTTTGTTTAGTTAAATAAATAAGAGTTTATGCGATTAATAAACGGTTTTTAAATTAGAATTTAATATAAATTTTCAAATTTTTTTTTGTAAATGTTAACAATTTTATATCTTTTTAGTTTTAATGTTGGTGTTAACATTCCATTTTCAATTGAAAATTTTTCATTAATAACAAAATATTTTTTTATTTTTTCTATTTTTGTTAAGTTTTTATTTATTTTCTCCAATTCTTTTTCAAAATCTCTATCAAATGTGTATTTTTTTTCTTCTGTTGGCACAATTAATGCAACTAAAAATGGTTTATTATCTCCATAAACAATAGCTTGATCTACAAAATCTGAGTTGGTAATTTCTGTTTCAACTTTTGATGGAGAAATATTTTCACCACCAGGAGTGATTAAAATATCTTTTTTTCTGTCGGTTATGATTAAATAATCTTTTTCAAATTTACCAATATCTCCTGTATATAACCAGCCATTTACTAAAATTTTTTTAGTTTCAATCTCATTATTCCAATAACCCAACATTACATTTTCTCCTTTGACTAAAATTTCACCATCTTCGGCTATTTTTACTTGATTCTCATTAAATGGTGGACCTACAGTTTCTACTCTTATGTCATTTATAGGGTTACAACTTACCACTGGCGAAGTTTCGGTTAATCCATAACCTTGTAGAGTTGGTAAACCTATAGAATTTAAAAATAATCCTATATCCACATTTAAAGCACCACCACCAGAAACGAAAGTTTTTAAAGATCCCCCAAATTGTTTCTTAATTTTTTTTCTAACTAAAACATCTAAAATTTTGTTTAAAATATTGTCAATAAATCCAATTTTATTTTTTTTTATTTTTTTCAAGCCTAGGTCTATTGTCTTTTTTATTAGAATTTTTTTGATACCTTTTGTTTTATTAAAATTAGAATTTATCTTTTGAAATAGGTTTTGATAGAATCTAGGCACTGCTGTCATTATATGTGGTTTACATTCGTTCATATTTTTTATTAACTTATCTATACTTTCAGCATAAAAAATCTGAGCACCTAGTGAAATTTGTACAAATTGAACTGTATGCTCGTATGAGTGCGAAAGAGGTAACCAAGTCAGAAAACGAGTTTTTTCTAAAATTAAAGTTGAGAGTAAATTTAAAGCCCCTGAGCAATTACTTAATATTCCTCCGTGGCTTAACATTACACCTTTAGGATTTCCTTGTGTGCCTGATGTATAAATTATACAAGCTGGATCTTTCCTCAATAATTCACAAGTTGGTAGATTATTATAATCCAAATTAGATTTTTCTAAAATATCATCTAGGTATAAATAATCTTTGTTTTCAATTTCTTTGGATTTATCAAAACAAAAAATTTTTTTTATAAAATCCTTCTGACTAATAATTTTTCTTATTTTTTGATATTGTTCATTATTTGAAAATAAAACTATGCTAGGCCTACAATCATCTATAATATATTCATAATCTTTTTCTATGTATGTTGTGTACGCTGGCACAGTTATACCATTTGATAACATTATGGATAAGTCAGATATAAACCACTCTGGCCTATTTTCTGAGATCAATAAGCACCTATCACCTTTTTTAATATATTTTGATATTTCTGAGGAAAGATTGATTATTGCATTTTTTGTTTGTTCCCAAGAATAAGTTTTTTTTAAATTTTTTAAACTTGTTAAGAGTATCTCGTCTTTTTTTTGAGATTTATATTTTTCAAAAAATAGTTCAACTAAATTATTTGTGTTTTTTAATTCCATTTAACTTGGTGGGCGAAGAGAGAATCGAACTCTCACTTCTTGCGAAACACGATTTTGAGTCGTGCGCGTCTACCAGTTCCGCCATTCGCCCTTTAGTTTGCATAAGTTATTATATTAAAAATAAATAGTATAAGAACCTAAATTGTAATAAAACGAAAAAATGTACAAAAAACTCTATCTAAAATCTTTAGAACTAGCTGCACACAAAAGTTCTGAATTCTATTTAGCTTTAGTATCCTTTATAGAGAGTTCTTTTTTTCCTATACCTCCAGATGTGATGATTGTTCCTATGGTGATGGCAAGAAAAGATAGATTTATTAGAATTTTTTTAAATGCAACTATTTTTTCTGTATTGGGAGGAATATTTGGATATTTTATTGGATTTATCTTTTCAGACCTAGCAATGTCAGTTGTTGAATTTTATAATTATGAAGACAAAGTAAATAATCTAAAAGCAAGATTATCTGAGGAAAGTGGTTTATATATTTGGTTAATAACTCTTTTTCTTGCAGGTTTCACACCTCTTCCATTTAAAGTTTTTACAATAACAAGCGGTTTAATAAGTTTTAATATTTTTATTTTTATAATTATTTGTTTGATTTCAAGGGGTTTGAGGTTTTTTATAGTCTCTTATTTTACTTTTAAGTTTGGAGAACCTTTTGTTAACTTTATAGAAAAAAAAGGTACATTATGGTCCACAGTTTTTGGCTTACTTTTGATACCTTTATTTATACTAATTTATTTTATAATAAAATAAGATGAGTTTTAAATTAAAAGAAAATTTACAGCATTATATTTTATTTTTTAGCTTATTTGCGATCTTATTTGCTTATTATGTAGAATTTGTTTTAGGTCATAAACCATGCAACTTGTGTCTTTTAGAAAGAATTCCCTACATCTTAGCAATTTTAATAATTATTTTATCTTCAATTTTTAAAAATTTAAGAAAATTATCCTTTTTAATTCTTGGAATTATTTTCTTACTTGCTACTTTTTTATCTATTTACCATGTGGGTATTGAGCAGGGTATAATTAGTGAGTCAGCGTTATGCAAGGCTCAGTCAGGATTAAACATCTTAGACAAAGAAAAATTATTACAAGAATTAGAAAAAAGTAATATTAGTTGTAAAAACGTTACTTTTACAATATTGGGTTTATCACTTGCTACAATAAATACATTTGTATCCTTATTTTTTTCACTTATAACAATGAGAAAATTTTATATTTATGAAAAAAAGTAATAAAAAAAAAATTGAAGAATTTATTAGAGTCGATCACGCAGGCGAAAGAGGGGCAATTAAAATCTATGAGGGCCAGCTTTTAGCGTTAAATACATTAGTAAAAGATGATGAGATGAAAAAAACTATAGAGGAAATGAGAGAGCATGAGAGAGAACATGCAAATTATTTTGAAAATGAAATAAAAAAAAGAGGAATAAGGCCTACCAAATTTTTACCTTTGTGGGATTTGCTTGGGGTGGGGCTTGGTTTTGGATCAACTATACTTGGTAAGAAAGCTGCAATGTTGTGTACAGCCTCAGTTGAAGAAGTCATAGATGAACATTATCAAAATCAAATTGATCAAATTGAAAACGATGAAAAAGAATTAAAAAAGAAAATTATTAAATTTAGAGAAGATGAATTACATCATAAAGATATCGCGTATGAACAAGGAGCTACAAAAGATGGACTTTACTCCTTATTTGATAAAATAATAAAAACTGGCTCAAGAATAGCAATAAATATATCTGAAAAAATTTAATTAAGGCTCAAGTTCTACGTCCCAGTATAAATAATCAATCCAGGTTTTATGTAGAAAGTTTGGTGGGAAATTTCTACCGTTCTTGTGAAGATCCTCGGTAGTTGGTTGATAAGGCTTTTGATTGAGTGTCATTCCAGATTTTTGTAAAAGTCTACCTCCTTTTTTAACATTACAACCCGAACAAGCAGTTACAACATTATCCCAATCTGTTTTACCACCTTTAGATCGTGGCAATAAATGATCAAATGTTAAATCTTTTTTACTACCGCAGTACTGACAACTAAACTTGTCTCTTAAAAAAACATTAAATCTAGTAAAATTTGGATTTGATAATGGTTTTATATAACTCTTTAATGCAATAACACTTGGTAATTTCATGCTAAATGATGGACTGTGAACAGTACGATCATAATAATTAACTATTGAAACTCTATCTAAAAAAACTGATTTAACAGAATCTTGCCAACTCCATAAGGATAATGGATAATAACTCAGTGGTCTGTAGTCAGCGTTAAGGACCAAAGCTGGGCAGTTTTCAAGAGAAGTACTTTGATTAATTATTGTCATAATAATAGATTAGCGTAAAAAAAAATAATAATCAACATTTTGAAATAAAATTAAAGTTTTATTTTAATTCCAAATTTTTTTTAATAAAATGTAAAGCTAAACTTGATGCCTCGATTGGAATATGATGTCCACAATTCTTAATAATTTTAGTATTGACACTTACATTATTTCTTATCAAAAAATCTTTTGCTTCAAGAATATTTGACACAGGTACAACTTCATCTGCGTCACCATGGATAAGTAAAGTCTCAGGACCGTTTTTTTTTCTTCTTTCTAAATCTTCTTTATTAATTATTTTTCCAGAAAAACCAACTACACAATTAAATTTTTCTTTATTTGTAAGAGCAATATTAATTGCCATCATGCATCCTTGACTAAAACCACATAAAATAATTTTGGATGATAAAATATTATATTTTTTTTTTACTTCCTCTATAAATTTATTTAAAATAATCTCTGCTTTTACCGCTTCAGCTGTAATATATTTTTCGTCATCTATACTTAAATCAAACCATTGATATCCAGAGGGATTAATAGAACATCTTTGATGACCATTAGGGCACAAAAATATTGTATTATTTAAAAATCTTTTCCAATTTAAAGTTAGCATACTGATATCTGTTCCGTCTCCACCGTAGCCATGAAGCAAAATTACAGCATAATCTATTTTTTCAATATTATCTGACTCAATGATTTTTGTTTTTAGGCAAAATGTCATAAATTTAATTATTATGTTTGTTTATTAAAAAAATATATATATATCAAACGATGGTTTCAGAAATATTAGTAAAAGTTTTTGCTGTAGCACTTTTAATCGCTGTAGCGATTGTTTTAATACTTGGTATAGGTACATTGTTCAAAGGTGGCTCAACAAGTAAAAAATACTCTAATAAACTAATGCAACTGAGAGTTCTATTACAATTTATCGCAATTATTGTTTTGGTCGGACTAGCTTATTTTTTTAAAGACTAATTATATTTAGATAGCCAATTTATAAATTTCTCGTCACTAAAATCTATAGATCCAACAATTCTTGCAAACTCTTCACCTTCCTTATTTACTATTATGGTGGTTGGTAATCCCCTTAAAGAAAAAGTTTTTGCAAGTTTAATAGTGTTGTCAAAATATAATTCTAAATTTTTGATGTTTAGCTCAGAAAAAAAATCTACTGATTTTTCTATTTTTTCTTGACCCACATTTATTGGTATCACTTTTAAATTATTAAGTATTTTTAAATTCTGAAGTTTATCCAATGATGGCATCTCTTCTCTACATGGAGCACACCAAGTTGCCCAAAAATTTATTAAAACTAATTTATTTTTGAAATCCTTTAGATTTATTATTTTAATATTTACATCTGTAAAAGTTACATTATCAAGTTTCTTATTTTGCTTATGAATTAACAAATTTTTAATATCTGTTTCGTCTGCAAATGAAATAACTGTTGATATTAAATAAATAAGTACTAAAAAAAATTTATAGGTTAATAATTTCATTCTAAAATGTATAGTTACTTATCATGAGTAAAAATAAAAACAATAAACCAGTTTGGAGCACTAGAATAAATCAAAAGGTTTCCTCTACATTTCAAAAAGTAGGCTCATCTTTAAATGTAGATAAAAGACTTTTTAGAGAAGATATAACCGCATCTATTGCCCATGTTGAAATGTTGGAAAAGCAAAAAATTATTACTGTAGCTGTAAAAAATAAAATTATTTGGGGTTTAAAGAAAGTTTTGAATGAAATAATAAAAAAAAAATTTTCTTTTGATGAAAGAAATGAAGATATTCATATGAGCATAGAAAAAAGGCTTTTTGAGATTTTAGGTGACGATGCAGGTTTCATTCATACCGCTAGATCTAGAAACGACCAAGTTCTTACTGATTTAAAAATATGGTTGAGAAAATCTACTTACGAAATTATCGATGACTTGAACAAAACAATGAAAATTTTTTTAAAATGCGCAGAAAAAAATATTTATACAATTATGCCTGGATTAACTCATTTAAAAAATGCTCAACCAATATCTTTTGGACATTATCTAGTCGCGTATATAGAAATGTTTTCAAGAGATAAAAAACGATTTATGAATAATCTAGAAAATCTTTATGAAAATCCTTTAGGTGTTGCTGCATTCTCAGGTACATCATTTAATATAGATAGATTTTATACAACAAAAAAACTAAAATTTAATAAACCAACAGGAAATTCAATTGATACAGTATCTGATAGAGATTTTGTTTGTGACTTTCTTTATTCAGTTTCATTATGTTCGATTCACATATCAAGATTTTCAGAAGAATTTATCATTTGGAACTCTGATGCTTTTAATATGATTAGTTTAAATGATAAAATAGTTACTGGATCCTCTATAATGCCTCAAAAAAGAAATCCAGATCCACTTGAATATTTAAGAGGCAAATCTGGTAGTGTAATAGGAAACTTGCTATCTATGCAAACTATTTTAAAAGGTTTACCATTATCATATTTTAAAGATTTGCAGGATGACAAAGAACTTGTTTTTGACTCCTTTGATCATTTAAAGAATTGTCTTAAAATTTTGAGGGATGTTCTAACTAATTTTAGTCCGAATAAAAAAAGAATGCTAGAATTTTCAGAAGTTGGACACACAACAGCTACAGATCTTGCAGATTATATTGTGAGAGATCTTAAATATCCTTTTCGAAAAGCCTATTCAATTACAGCTAAGATAGTAAATCTTGCTGAAAAAAAAAAGAAAAGAATTAGTGAGATGTCATTAGATGAAATAAGAAGTATTGATAAAAAAATAGGTACAGAAGTACTCAATGTATTAAAAGTTAACAATTCCGTAAAATCCAAAAGTTCTTATGGAGGAACTTCTTTTGACAATGTAAAGAAAATGATAAAGAAGTATAAAAAACAAATAAATGACTAAAAAAATTATATTAATCTTATTTTGCTCAGTTATTATATTTTCTTGCGGGAAAAAAGGAGATCCAGAGTATAAAGAGACTAAAAGAATTGAAACTCAATCAATAATTTAATGAGATATAATAGACAACGCCTTTTTATCGAAAAAGTGAATGCTCAATCGATTGCTAAGAAGATTGATACGCCTTTTTATTGTTATTCTTTTAATAAATTAAAAACCAATATTAATAATTTTAAAAAAAATTTTAATAAAATTGATCCATTGATATGTTTTTCTGTAAAATCAAATAATAATTTATATATTTTAAGAATAATTAAAAAATTTGGACTTGGAGCAGATGTTGTTTCAAAAGGAGAATTATTAAGAGCTCTTAAGGCTGGAATAAGTCCAAATAAAATAGTTTTTTCTGGTGTTGGCAAAACCAAAGAAGAGATCAACTTTGCCATTGATAAAAAAATATTGCTAATCAATGCTGAATCAGAGGATGAGATAAACGTAATAAATAAAATTGCTTTAAAGAAAAGAAAAAAGGTAAATGTAGGCTTAAGATTAAACCCAAATATTGACGCTAAAACTTTAAAAAAAATTTCTACAGGAAGAAATGAGGACAAATTTGGAGTTCCGGAAAAGATATTTCTTAAAATTATTAAAAAGTTTAATAGCTCTTCTACAATAAATATAAGGTGCTTAAGTGTACATATTGGAAGTCAAATTTTAGATCATAAACCATATCTTAGAATGATAAGAGTTATTGAAAATATACTAAAAAAATCGGAAAATAAATTTGACTATATTGATTTAGGTGGAGGAATGGGAATTGATTACGGTTTAAACTCAAAAAAACTTAACTATAAAAAATACAGCTCTTCAATAGAGAGTCTTTTTAAAAAATACAAAGTAAAATTTATTTTTGAACCAGGTAGATCGATCATTGGAGATACTGCATGCCTAATAACAAAAGTTATTTATGTTAAGTCTTCAACGAAAAAAAATTTTATAATTCTTGACTCTGCGATGAATGACTTTATGAGGCCAGCTCTTTATGGTTCATCACACAGAATAATACCAACTGTTAAAAATAATAAAATTTTAAAAAAAGTACATGATTTCGTGGGGCCTATATGTGAAACAACTGATCGCTTTCTTACTTTAAAAAAATATCAACAATTAAAAGAAAATGATTCTTTAGCGATATGTGATGTTGGAGCATATGGTATTGTATTAGCTTCAAATTACAATTTAAGACCAAAGCCAGCTGAAATATTAATAAATAATTCAAGTCTAAAGATAATTTCAAAAAGAGAAAATATAAACAAAATAATCTAAATTTGAATTAATGATTAGAAATACACTTTTCTTAATTTTTTTTTATATTGGTATTATTTTAATTTGTATTTTTTATTTACCAACATTTTTACTTCCTCACAAAATTACTCTTACAGGTGGGAAACTGATGGGTCACTGGTCAAAATTTTGTTTAAATTTATTTTTATCTACAAATATTGTGATTAAGGGAAGAGACAATATTATTGATCACGAAAAATTTTTTATTGTTTGCTCTCATCAATCAATGTTTGAAACCTTTTTCTTGCAAACGATATTCAATTCACCTGTTTTTATTTTAAAAAAAGAATTAATGAATATTCCAATTTTTGGTTGGTATCTGAAAAAAATTAAATCAATTTCAATTGATAGAAATAAAATTACCAAAGAAAATTTAGATTTTTATGAAAAGATAAAGCTTTCTTATCAAAAATCTAATCGTCCTATTATCATTTTTCCTCAAGCAACCAGGGTAAATCCTGACGATAGAAGTGATTTTAAAAAGGGTGCATCTAGAATTTATAAAGAATTAAAAATAAAATGCCAACCAGTTGCAATTAATTCTGGTACAGTTTGGCCCAAAAATGGCCCACTTAAAGCAAATAAAAAATTGACCGTATCAATTCTTGAACCAATCAATCCAAATTTAGATGAAAAAAACTTTCTCAAATTAGTTCAAAAAAAAATATACGAGGAATTAGATAATTTAAATTAACCCTTCATTGGCATTACAACATATATACTGTCAAAATCAGAGGGGTCTTTGATTAGTGCTGGAGATGCGGAGTCGTTTAAAAATATTTCTATTTTTTCACCATCAAGCTGGGAAGCAATATCAATTAGATATCTTGAATTAAAACTTATATCTAGCTCATGATCAAATTTTGCATTCAAAGTTTCTTTTCCATCCCCACTACTTGCATTATTTACTGATAAATTTAATTTATCTTTTTCTAGACTAAATTTAACTCCATCTTTTTTATCAAGAGAAACTGATGCAACTCTATCAACTGAACTTAAAAATAATTGCAAATCTATATCTAATTTTTTTTTATTATTTTTTGGGATGACTTGAATATAGTTTGGAAATTTTCCATCAATAAGCTTAGATATTAAAAGGCTATTTTCTAACTGAATTTTTATCTTTGATTTTTGACAACTCACTTTGATATCTCCATCGTAATTCTCTAACAATGTACAAAGTTGGAAAATTGTTTTTTTTGGCATAATTATAGGTTCAAAGATAATTTTATCTTTTAGTAATAATTTTGAAATGGACATCCTATGACTATCTGTGGCTGCGGCTGTCAAATAATGTTTATCATCTACCTGGGTTTGATGAAAATAAACCCCACTTAAATAATGCCTTGTCTCATCCGTTGAAATAGAGAACTTACATTTGCTTAATAATTTAAGGAATTGTTTGGACTTTAAAACAAATTCATTTTCAGTGAAATTTTCTTCCATTAATGGAAATTCGTCTGCACTCATGCAATTTAGGTTAAAAACAGATTTTTCGGACTCAAGTTGAATTTTATTTTCCGTCGTAAGGTTAAAATTGATTTTTTTTCCTGAGGAAAATTTTCTAATAATATCATACAAAGTTGATGACGTCGTAGTAGTCTTACCTTCCTCCATAACCTCGACATCGTGTATTTCGTTAATAAATATTAAATCTAAATCTGTGGCAGTTATTTTAAGTTTTGATTTATATGCCTCTAATAAAATATTAGATAAAATTGGTAGCGTGCTTCGTTTTTCTATTACTCCTTGGCAGAAACCCAATGATTGTTGTAGGTCTTTCTGGTTAACACTAAACTTCATTTGAATTATTATATAATATTTGATTTTTCAAAGTATCAATATTGGCACACAGCTCAGTGTCATTTTTTTTTAGATTTTCAATTGTTTTAATTGAGTGAATGACAGTTGTATGATCTCTATTAGAAAACTCTCTGCCAATTTCGGGTAGAGATTTTGAAGTAAGTATTTTTGTTAAATAAATAGCTGTTTGTCGTGGTCTTACAAGATATCTTGATCTTCTAGAGGATAACATTTCATTTTTTGATATTTTAAAAAATTTACAAACTAATGATTGTATCATATCCACTGATACTTTATTTTCAGGTAAATTTAATAGATCCTTAAGAACAATTTTAGTTTCAGATAGATTAGGAGTTTTGTTATAAATTCTGGAAAATGAAACTACGCGATTTAAAGCTCCAACTAACTCCCTAATACTATTTTTAATCTCTGAACTAATAAATTTTTGTATCTCTTCAGAAATATTTATCTGGTCGGAGTAATATTTTTTTAATTCTTCTGACTTGACCTTAACAATCTTGTATCTCAATTCAAAATCAGGCTGCTGAATATCTATTACTAAACCTCCAGAAAATCTTGATTTAATCCGTTCTTGAATTTTATAAAGTTTATTAGGAGGTCTATCACCAGAAATAATAATTTGAGAACCTTTTTCCAATAAAGCGTTAAAAGTGTGAAAAAACTCCTCCTGTAAGGTTTCTTTTCCATTCATAAATTGAATATCATCAATTAAAAAAACATCCGCATTACGAAAATATTCTTTAAATTTAACCATATCATTTGATTTTATAGATTTTACGAATTGATACATAAATCTCTCTGCAGAAATAAACATGACTTTTTGAGTATCCTTAAGAGATAACCCAATAGAATTAAGTAAATGTGTTTTGCCCATTCCGACTCCACCATAAATATATAATGGATTATAATGAGATGTTTTTTCTGAAACTTTTTTTGAGGCTTCAAAAGCAATTTTATTGCTAGAACCTATTATAAAGTTATCAAAATTTTTATTAGGATCTATTCTATTATACTGAAAAAAGAAGTCTTTTATAAAAGATACATTATTATTTGGTGAAACTACTTTTTTCTCGTTTTTATTTTCATCATTTTTTTCATCAGTATTATTATCAACTACGGAAATTTCTATTCTTCCAATTTCTCTCTTATGCGACTTTACTATTTGTAGTATTTGATCAAGGTATCTCGATGTGATCCAATCTCTCAAAAATCGAGTTGAAACATTTAATAAAATATAATTACTGAACTCTCCTGAGAAGTTTATTTTTCTTAACCAACTGTCAAATATATCTTTCCCAAATTTATTTTTCATTTCGAGCTGGATCTTTTCCCAGTCAATTTTTTGAATTTCGTTTTTATTTAAAGTATTTTTATTTTCCATGAAAAATTAAGTGAAATTCACTAAAGACCTTTTGAAAAAATTTATCAAGAAATATTTTAAATTTTATAAAAAAAAATAAAATCTCCGAGTGTATTTTTAATTTTAAAATTAAATTAAAAATAGAAAAAATATATTTAAACTCTTAGGCGAAGTTAATTTTTGAATATATTTTTTTTTGAAATGAAAATTTAAAAAAAATTACAAGATCTAGTTAATTTTAAGAATGATAGCTTTTATTTAGTGCAAATCTTAAGTTGCAGCTAAATAACAATCGCGAGTTGATTAAAGAGAATTAATTTTTTTGGTTAGTCTTGACAGGTTTCTTGAGGCATTTCCTTTTTTAATCACCCCAGTCTTAGCAATTTTCATCAATTCTGAGTTTAGTTTAGGCAAATAAGATAAAGCATCTTTTTTATTTTTTTTCTCAATAAGAATGTTCATTTTTTTTATCGCATTTTTAAATCTACTCTTACGCGACTTATTAATAAGAGTTTCTCTTGAATTTTTTCTTATAGTTTTAATTGCAGATTTTGTATTTGCCATTTTGCAGGAGATATAACTTCTCAAAGGTTTATGGTCAACCAATTAATTTCAAATTTTTTGACAAATATTGCAATAAAAACTTGATCTATTTGAAATCACTTTTTTTTTTATAATTCCATCACATTTTTTTGAAAGGCAATACATTCCCTCTCTATCGTAAACTTGGAAATGCTTTTGAAATGATCCTGTTTTTCCATTAGAATTTTTGAAATTTTGAATTGAGGATCCCCCTTTCTCAATGGCTTTTTTTAATACTTTTTTGGAAAAAAAAATAATTTTTTTATAATCACTCAAATTTAATTTTGCAGATTTTCTCTCAGGATTTATTTTAGCCAAAAATAAAATTTCACTAGCGTAAATATTTCCAATTCCTGAAACAAATTTTTGATCAAGAAGATAATTTTTAATATTTTTGCTTTTATTGCTTAATTTCTTTTTTAAATATGTTTGATTAAAATTTTTATTGAATGGTTCAGGTCCATAATTTGATATAAACTCATCTAATTTATACTTACTTTTAAGTAATAAAAAATAACCAAATCGTCTTGGGTCGTTATAAATTATTTTAAATTTATCAAATGAAATATGAATGTGATTATGTTTTTCTGGCAAATTTGGTGATTGATAAAAACTTAAATTGGTAAGAAATTTTTGCTTATTTTTATCAACAACATGTAAAGTTCCTGACATACCTAGATGAATTAACCAATAATAACTATTATCTAATTCAATTATTAAGTACTTTGAAAATCTAGATATATTCTCTACTACAGAATTTTTAACTATATTTGAAAAATTGTGATCCAATTTAAATCTTAAATTTCTATTTTTTATAATAATTTTTTTAACCCTTTTATGCTTGATCTTTTTCGACAGGGACTGTTTGACTATTTCTACTTCTGGCAATTCTGGCATTTATTACTATATTATTATTTATAAAAAATAATAAATACAATGAAACAATTTTTACAAAACCAAAAAAACCTGGTCCGAAATGTCTTTAATGATGTTTACGATAAATATGATCTCATGAACGATTTTATGTCATTAGGTATACATAGACTTTGGAAAAAGGACTTAATTATGATGATGTCACCTTATACTAATAAAAAATTGATTGATGTAGGATGTGGAACAGGTGATATCGGTCAACTATTTTTAAATACAGTTAAGTTTAAAGGCAGTGTTTATAATGTTGACCCTAACAAAAAAATGTTAGACCAAGGAAAGAAAAGATTTAAAAATGTAGATAATATTTCTTGGCATATAGGAAACGCTGAAAATTTAAAGTTCAAGTCCAATCTTTTTGATTATTACACAATAAGTTTCGGCCTTAGAAATACAAAAGATATTAGTAAATCTTTAAAAGAGGCACATAGAGTTTTAAAGCCTGGGGGACGTTTCTTATGTTTGGAATTCTCAAAAATATCAAATTCTAACTTAAATTTCTTGTATAAGAATTATTCAAAAATAATTCCAAAAGTTGGGAAGTTGATAGTAGGCAAAAGTGAGCCTTATGAATATCTTATAAAAAGTATAGATAAATTTATAAATCAAAATCAGCTTGTTGAGTTAATGAATAAAAATGGTTTTGAAAATTGTAAATATAGAGATTTAAGCGGTGGAATAGTGTCTATTCATTCAGGCTGGAAGGTTTAATGTTAAAAAAGATTTTTATTCTATTTAAAATTGCAAGAAAGTTAGCGCTATCTGATGCTATTAAAGTAATATCTAAAATTCATAAACCTCCTGTAGTAATACAAATTTTAGTAAATATTTTTTCTATTAGTCTTACTAAAAAAGATTATGAGCTTAAAAATTTGAACGATGAGGAAAAACTATGTAAATCCATAGAGGGAATGGGAACAACATTTATTAAACTAGGTCAGTTCCTAGCAACCAGACCGGATATAATTGGGGAAAAGCTATCAAGACAATTAGAAAAATTACAGGACAGAGTCCCACCTTTTTCTAATGAAGAGGCAAAAGATATTTTAAAAGATGAGCTTGGAGAAGAAATATATAACTCAATTTTAAATTTTAGTGAGCCAATCGCAGCAGCATCAATAGCACAAGTACACAAAGCGCAATTTAATGATAATGGAACAATAAAAGATATAGCGATTAAAATTCTAAGACCAGATATTAAAAAGAAATTTAATGAAGAAATAGATGCCTTAATGCTTCTAGCTTACTTAATTGAAAATATAGCTACTAAAACTAGAAGATTAAAGTTAATGGAGGTAGTTTTTTTATTAAAAGAAATTACTAATCATGAGATGGATTTAAGGTTTGAGGCAGCCGCGGCAAACGAATTTTCCGAAAATACAACAAATGATGTTGGATTTTTTGTACCAAAAATTTATTGGAATTTTACAAGTGAAAAAGTTTTAACTTTAGACTGGGTTGAGGGGCAATCAATTCGTGAAAAAGATATTTTAATTGAAAAAGGCATTAATGTTAAAAATGTTGCAACAGATATTATTCAACACTTTTTAAGACACGCTGTTAGGGATGGTTTTTTTCATGCTGATATGCATCAAGGAAATTTACTTATTGATAATAGTGGGAGAATTGTAACAATCGACTTTGGTATTATGGGTCGATTAGATAAGCTTAATAGAAAATTTTTAGCAGAAATTTTATACGGATTTATTTTAAGAGATTATAAAAAAGTTGCAGATGTTCATATAGTTGCTGGCCTAGTACCAAAAAACGTTAATGTAGATGAACTAGCTCAAGCTCTTAGATCCATAGGAGAACCGATTTTTGGCCAATCAGTTAAAGATATTTCGGGAGGAAAATTACTTAAACAGTTATTTGACATTACTGAAAAATTTAACATGCAAACGCAACCCCAATTATTATTACTTCAAAAAACAATGGTTGTTGTTGAAGGAGTTGCAAGAAAATTAAACCCTGAAACAAATATTTGGGAAACTTCAAAGCCTGTGCTTGAAAAATGGCTCAAAGAAACTAAGGATCCAATTTCAAATTTAACTGAGACCTTGAAAGACTCAACTGAAGTCCTCAAAAGATTGCCAGAGTTACCTCAAATAATGGATAAAGCAAATCAGGCTCTTACTTTTTTAGCTAGTGGACAAATACCTCAAAACTCAAATTCTTATTCGGCTCTTAAAGATAAAGAAATGGAAATGAAATCTTTTAGAAACCAAAGTATTATTGGATTATTATTGCTTGTATTTTTTGGTTACTTAGTATTTTAATTTCACAATGAATTTTTTAGATAGAAAAAAAATATTACTTATTATCTGTGGTGGTATTGCTGCTTATAAAGCTTTAGATGTAATAAGATTAATAAAAAAAAATGGTGCACAGGTAAAAACTATACTTACGGAAAATGCTAAAAAATTTGTGACACCATTATCCGTTGTCACTCTTTCTCAAGAAAAAGTTTATACCCAACTTTTTGATCATAAGAATGAAGCAGAAATGGATCATATATCACTTTCTAGATGGGCTGATTTGATATTAATTGTACCTGCTACAGCTAATACAATTTCAAAATTAAGTTATGGACTTGCGGATGATCTTGCTACAACTGTGACACTAGCATCAAATAAGAAAATTTTTTTAGCGCCTGCAATGAATGTAAGAATGTGGGAACATAAATCCAATAAAGATAATATTCAAAAGTTAAAAACTTTTGGTTATGAAATGATTGGACCAAATATTGGTGATATGGCTTGTGGAGAATACGGCGAAGGTAAAATGTCAGAGCCAACTGAAATTCTTAATTACTTAAATCAGTATTTCAAAAAATTGAATAATGTTAATAAAAAAAGGGCTATCGTAACTGCTGGTCCTACTCAGGAATTTATAGATCCTGTAAGATATATTACAAATAGATCAAGTGGCAAACAAGGCTTTGAAATAGCAAATTCTTTAAACAGAAACGGATTTGATACTACATTAATATCAGGACCTTCAAATCAAATAGCAGATCCTAATATTAAGTTAATAAAGGTAAAAACTGCAGAAGAAATGTATGAAAAAACATTAAATAATTTACCTGCAGATGTAGCAGTATTTTCTGCAGCCGTTGGTGATTGGAAGATTAAAAACTATAATAAAAATAAGATTAAAAAAAAGGATAACCTTGTTCTAAATTTAGAAAAAAATATTGATATTTTAAATAATGTATCAAATCATAATTCATTGAGACCAAAACTTGTAATTGGTTTTGCTGCTGAAACAATGAATTTAGAATTAAATTCAAAGAATAAATTAACAGAGAAAAACTGTGACTGGATAATAGCAAATGATATATCAAAGAAAGATATTGGCTTCGAGTCGGACGAAAACTCCGTTTCAATTTTCTATAAAAATCAACACTTTGAGGAAATAAAAAAAACAAGCAAAAGTAATCTCGCTGACAAGATTGTGGAGAGAATTATAAATCAACTGAATTAATTATGATTAAAGTTTTAATTAAAAAACTTAGTCATAAAGCTCAAATACCAATCTATAAAACTGAGGGATCTTCAGGAATGGATTTGATGGCTCTTACAGAAGATAAAATTGTTATTAAACCTAATAAATCCGCGTTAGTCCCAACTGGATTATCTGTAGCAATACCAAATGATACTGAAATTCAAATTAGGCCTAGATCAGGTTTAGCAGCAAAATCTAGTATTTCAGTTCTCAATACGCCGGGAACAATAGACAGTGATTATAGGGGTGAGTTAAAGGTTATTTTATTTAACCATGGTGATAAAGAATTTATTATTAATAATGGTGACAGGATAGCTCAAATGATTCTTGTTCCAATTTTAAAAATCCAGTTTGAAGAGGTACAAGATCTACCTGAAACAATCAGAGGTTCTGGAGGTTTTGGATCTACTGGAAAATGAAAAAAAAATTCAATAAAAATTATTTAGAAAAATATTCAAGACAAATAGTTTTAAAAGATATTGGTATCCTTGGCCAAAAAAAAATATCGTTGTCTAAAATATTAATTATTGGGCTTGGGGGATTAGGTTGTCCAGCTGTAGATTACTTGTGTCGAGCTGGAGTTGGACAGGTTGGGTTAGTAGATTTTGATAAAGTAAGCTTATCTAATATTCATCGTCAAGGAATGTATAATTCTCAAGATGTGGGGAAATTAAAAGTTGATGTTATCTATACAAAAATAAAAAAAATTGACCCTGATATTAAAATTATTAAACACAAAGCAAAAATTACTAACAAAAATTTTGATAAAATTGCTAAAAAGTATGATGTAATTATTGACGGGACTGATAATTTTAGAACAAAATTTCTATTAAATGAAGGTTCGTTAAAATTAAAAAAATTTTTTATATCTGGATCTATCAGCAGATTTGATGGCCATATTTTTACATTTGATTTTAAGAATAAAAACGAACCTTGTTTAAAATGCTTCTACCAAGAACTACCTCCGGATGATGTATTAAATTGTGAGTCTGATGGTATTTTAGGTCCTGTGGCTGGTGTTGTTGGAAATTTACAAGCAATTGAAGCCATAAAAAAAATCTGTCATATAGGAAAAAACTTAAGTTCAAATATTTTAATTTTGAACTTAAAAGATCTAAAATTTAGAAAAGTAAAATTTAAAAAGAAAAAAAATTGTATATGCTAAAAATTTTCATACTTATTATATTTTTTAACTTTCATATAAATGTTTTCGCACAAGAAAGTGATTACTTTTTGATGCTTAAGTATAATGAAGTAAATGTAAGGTATGGGCCAAGTAAAGATGATCAAATTAAGTTTATTTACAAAAAAAAATATCTACCTTTAAAGGTTATTGATAAAAAAGAAAATTTTAGAAAAATTATTGATCATAAGAATAATGGGGGGTGGATACACATTTCTCAATTAAAGTCTCCAAAGTCTCTTGTGATTTTAGAGAATAAAGTTCTTTTTAAAAAAGATAGCTATTACTCAAAGCCATTAGTAAGAATTGAAAAGGGGGTTTTGGCCCTTGTTAAAAAGTGCAAACAAAATTGGTGTAAAGTAAAAACCAACAATTATACTGGTTGGTTAAATACTAAAAATGTTTGGGGTATTAATTAGTTACTCTTGCTGTGAACAAACGTCTTTAATAACAGGTATGTTCGCACAATCCCCACATTTTGTAACTTGAACAATACAACCATCATTTAAAACTTTCACATCGACTGTTCTATCACATTTAGAACATTTAGATGCGATTGTAAGTCCACATTTTTTACAATTATAGTTTTGTATATCCATTAATTTAGAATAAAAATTAAAAAAATTATTTCAACTTTTTTCTGTGATAATGATAATTGTTATCAAAAAAAAATTTTTTATTAACAACTTTTTAAACTAATGATAATCATTCGCAAAAAATTATTTTTTGGATTTACTCGCCCACCACTTGTCTAGAATAAAGTACCAGACCGAATTTGCTATTGGTTCAACTATTGCATCTGTTAATGCAATCATAAACGTCACGTCCGCTACCAACATCAACACTGTTATTGCGATAGCAAAGTGTCCAATTGTATAGATAATAGTTCTAAGAATTGAACCTTTGTTATTTTCAAATATTTCTTTTGAAGCTCCGAATAGACCTTTAGTGATTTCTGTCATTATTTTTTTTAAAAGGATTTTCCAATACACATGCAACTAAATGAATTCTTGCTTGTTCTCCACCATTAAAAAAGTTATGAAATTTTGTATTGTTCGTTATAGTTACGTGACCATCTGCTGGTAAGTGTTTGGCTACATTTTCTATCACCATAGAACAACCTTTGTTAGTAATTATTGGTATATGCAATCTTGGTTCTGGATCTTTATGCCAACTTAAAGTAGATCTTGGCTCTTTCAAAAGTAGTCTTACTCTACCTAGCTTAAATTTACTTTTTAGAGTTTCATAAACGTCTTTAAAATAAGTATTTTCAAACTCTGGTATTAGTTCTGTATATTTTGACTCATCAATAGTTATATCTCTTGAAACCACTTTTCCAGTTTCGTCTGCTATGGTCCAATATTTACCTCTTACATTATGACCTTCAACTGAATCGTTATCGTTTGGTATTCTATTTATTGGTATGGCACCAAAATGACTTATTCCCAACGAATTAAAATTTTTCTTTTCTAAAATTACCTCTAAATCTTTTCTTAACCTTGAAATATCAAATTTTAGGTCAGGAACTTTAAAGAAGTCTTCGAAACTAACTTGAACCATTTTTTATTACCCTATTTTATTACCTTAAATCAAAACGATCTAAATTCATCACTTTTGTCCAAGCGTTAACAAAATCACTTATAAACTTATCCTTAGCATCTTCGCAAGCATAAACTTCGGCAAAAGCTCTTAATTGAGAATTTGATCCAAAAATTAAGTCAGATCTAGTAGCTGTCCACTTAACTTTTCCTGTTTTTCTGTCTTTACCTTCGAAAAGGTCTTCTTTTGGTGAGACCTCTTTCCATTCAGTATCCATATCAAGAAGATTTACAAAAAAGTCGTTGGACAATTTTCCTACTTTTTTTGTAAATACTCCGTGTTTTGAATTATCATAATTGGCACCTAAAACTCTCATACCACCAATCAAGACGGTCATTTCAGGGCCAGTAAGATTCATTAATTGTGCTTTGTCAATTAACATTTCCTCAGCAATTTCAGAATGATCTGCATCCGCATAGTTTCTGAAAGCATCTGCTTTTGGTTCTAATAATCCAAATGAATGAATATCTGTTTGATCTTGAGAAGCATCACCACGTCCTTGTGAGAATGGGACTTTGATTTTTTTTCCTACATCTTTTGCTGCTTTCTCAATTCCAACACCACCCGCTAAAACAATCAAATCAGCCAATGACACTTGCTTTTTCTTGCTATCAAAGGATTTTTTTATTTTTTCTAAAACTTTAATTACTTTTGAAAGCTGCGAAGGATTGTTTACTTTCCAATCTTTTTGAGGTGCTAAACGTATTCTTGCACCATTTGCTCCGCCTCTTTTGTCTGATCCCCTAAATGAAGCTGCTGATGCCCATGCTGTTGTTACTAATTGCGAAACAGATAGACCAGATTTAGCAATTTTATTTTTAAGTACATCAATGTCTTTATTTTTAATTTTAAATTTATTTTTAGGTATAGGGTCTTGCCAAATCAGATCTTCTTTTGGCACTTCACTTCCTAAGTAGTTAACTTTAGGACCCATATCTCTATGTGTAAGTTTAAACCATGCTCTAGCAAAGGCATCTGCAAACTCTTTAGGATTATTATGGAAATGTCTAGAAATAGGACCGTATTTTGGATCTAGTTTTAAAGACAGATCTGTAGTTTGCATCATTGGAAGATTTTTTTTAGATTTTACATGCGCATCTGGAGTAGTTGATATAGCATGACCATTTTGCTTGGGCTTCCACTGATGAGCGCCTGCTGGACTTTTTGTTAATTCCCAATCATAACCAAATAGATTTTCAAAATAACCCATATCCCATTTAATTGGATTAGATGTCCAAGCTCCTTCGATACCGCTACTTATTGTATCTTCAGCTTTTCCACTTCCGTAGTCACTATTCCATCCTGTTGATTGATATTGAATTTTAGAACCTTCTGGCTCCGGACCTTTATGAGACTCTGGTGCAGCACCATGTGATTTTCCAAATGTATGACCTCCTGCAACTAAAGCTACTGTCTCATAATCATTCATAGCCATTCTGCCAAAAGTTTCTCTAATATCATGAGCCGCAAGCAATGGATCAGGGTTTGCATCAGGACCTTGTGGATTCACGTAAATTAAACCCATATGAGAAGCTCCTAATGGATTTTCTAATTCTCGATTACCACTGTAACGATTTACTCCTAGCCACTCTTTCTCGGAACCCCAATAAATATCTTCTTCTGGTTCCCAAATATCGTCTCTACCTGCACCAAATCCAAAAGTTTTGAAACCCATAGACTCGAGCGCAACATTTCCAACTAAAATAAATAAATCTGCCCATGAAATTTTTTTTCCGTATTTTCTTTTAATTGGCCAAAGTAGTAATCTGGCTTTATCTAAGTTAACGTTATCTGGCCAACTGTTTAAGGGTGCAAATCTTTGGTTTCCTGTGCCAGCACCACCTCTACCATCTCCTGTTCTATAAGTTCCTGCTGCATGCCATGCTAGTCTTATAAAAAACGGACCATAGTGCCCATAATCTGCAGGCCACCATTCTTTTGAATCGGTCATTAATTTATGAAGATCTTTTTTAAGAGCTTTGTAGTTTAATTTTTTAAATTCTTTTTTATAACTAAATTTTTTATCCATAGGGTTAACTAGGGAAGAATGTTGACTTAAAATTTTTAAGCTCAAAGCATTAGGCCACCAATCTTTATTTGTTTGACCTTTGCCAGTTGGATGTTTTGCTGGAGTTCCTGCTCCTGTAAATGGACACTTGCCGATTTCTTTATTGATTTCACTGCTCATAAATTAGTTCTCCTATATAGATATTATCAGTTTATAATCAGTCTAAAGTAGAAGTCAAGTAGTTTAGAACGTTTATAAACTATTGAGAATCGTTCTCAACATTTATAACTACATCAATTTCTTTTATTGATTTTCCTTTTGGAGGATTTGGAATATTTTTGAGTTCAATTTTACTTGAATCAATATCAATCAACTCGTTTGTTTTAGTATCATAAAAATGATGATGAGAACTAATGTTAGTATCGAAATAGCTTTTGTCATTTCCTAAAGAAATTTCTTTTACGTATCCTTTTTTTTTAAAAGCATGGAGTGTATTGTAAACAGTGGCTAAAGAAATTTTCTCATTGAAATTTTTTTGCATCATTTTTGCTAAATCATTTACTGTGAAATGAAAGGTTTTTTCAGTGTTGAAGAGAGCTTCGCAAATTTTAATTCTTTGTTTTGTAGGTCTTAAGCCAGAATTTCTCAATTTATTGATAAAATCTTGGTTTTTCATTGTGGTTATTTATAATAGTTCTAAACTATTTCTATATTATAATTTATTTAAATCAAGTAATAAGGTTACAAATTTATGAAAAAGAATTCATTCAATTATGATGAATTAATTAATTGTGGAAAAGGTGACCTTTTTGGGCCTGGAAACGCAAAGCTACCATTACCACCAATGCTTATGTTTGACAGAATAACAGAAATTAGTGAAGATAAAGGTGCTTTTAAAAAAGGATTAATAAAAGCTGAATTGGATATTAAAGATGAGCTTTGGTTTTTTGATTGTCATTTTCAAGGAGATCCTGTGATGCCAGGATGCCTTGGATTAGATGCAATGTGGCAACTGGTTGGATTTTATTTGGGCTGGCTAGGTAATCCAGGTAGAGGACGTGCTTTGGGCGTAAATAGTGTAAAATTTACCGGAGAGGTTTTAAAAAATGTTAAAAAAGCGATTTATGAAATTGATATGAAAAGAATATTAGTAAAAGAAGGTACTACAGTTGGTCTCGCGAATGGAATTTTATTAGCTGACGGAAAAAAAATTTATAGTGCTGAAAATTTAAAAGTTGGACTGTTTAAATAATGAAGAGAGTTGTAATAACTGGAATTGGCGTTGTTTCATGTTTGGGAAATAATCAAGAAGAAGTCTATCAGTCTTTGCTAAATTCTAAATCGGGAATTACGTTTTCCGAAGAATACAAAGAGTATAATTTAAAAAGCAATGTGCATGGTAAACCAAACATTAAATTAGAGGATTATGTAGACAGGAAGTTTATTAGATTTATGGGTCCAGGATCTGCATATAATTATATTTCAATGTCTGAAGCGGTAAAAGATTCAGGGTTAGAGGAAAAAGATGTAAGTAATATTTCAACAGGAATGATAATGGGTTCTGGAGGTCCATCAATTGAAAATGTTATTTTGGCAGCTGATAAAACAAGACAAAAGAGTCCAAAAAGAATGGGGCCTTTTGTAGTCCCAAGAACTATGTCCAGTACGGCTTCAGCAACTTTGGCAGTCCCTTTTAAAATTAAAGGAGTTAATTACACAATAAGCTCTGCCTGCGCAACAAGTGGTCATTGTATAGGAAATGCGATGGAATTAATTCAATTAGGTAAACAAAAAATTATATTTGCAGGTGGAAGTGATGAAGTTCACTTTGCAATGACTGCAATGTTTGATGCTATGACTGCTTTATCCTCAAAATATAATGATACTCCTGAAAAAGCATCAAGACCTTACGATAAAACTAGGGATGGCTTTGTAATTTCAGGTGGTGGTGGAGTTTTAGTCCTAGAAGAATACGAGCATGCTAAAGCAAGAGGAGCAAAAATTTACGCTGAGATTACAGGATATGGTGCAACATCAGATGGCTATGATATGGTAGCACCGTCAGGAGAGGGGGCCGTAAGATGTATGAATATGGCTCTTGGAACTGCAAAAAATAAGATCGATTATATTAATACTCATGGAACCTCAACACCAGTTGGTGATATCACTGAGCTTAATGCTGTTGGTAAAGTATTTACTGACTATAAACCAAAAATAAGCTCCACAAAATCTCTGGCAGGACATTCTTTGGGAGCAACTTCTGTTCATGAGGCTGTTTATAGTCTAATTATGATGAAAAATAGTTTTATAGCAGCATCTGCAAATATTACTGATATGGATGATGAGGCAAAAAAATATCCAATTGTTACGAAAGTTGAAAAAGATGTTACTTTAAATTCTGTAATGTCGAATAGCTTTGGGTTTGGTGGAACTAATGCAACATTAGTATTTGAGAAAGTTTAATATGGATTTAATGAAAGGCAAAAAAGGGTTGATCATGGGAGTAGCCAATGAGAGATCTATAGCTTGGGGAATTTCTCAAAAACTATCAGAGGCCGGAGCTGATTTAGCATTCACTTATTTGGGTGATGCTCTTAAGAAAAGAGTTGTTCCATTAGCAGAAAAATTAAATTCTAAGACAACATTTAGTTGCGATGTAGAAAAAAAGGATGAGGTAATCAAACTTTTTGAAGATATTAAATCACATTGGGGAAAAATTGATTTTGTAGTTCATGCAGTGGCATTTTCAGATAAATCTGAGTTATCTGGGGAATATCTAAATACTACCAGGGAAAATTTTTTAAGAAGTATGCTAATTTCTTGTTTTTCATTCACAGAAGTTGCCAAAGAAGCTTCAAAAATAATGGAAGATGGCGGAAGTATGTTAACATTAACCTACGAGTCAACAAAGGCAATTCCAAATTATAACGTTATGGGAGTTTGTAAATCTGCCTTGGAGGCAAGTGTAAAATATCTTGCACGAGATCTTGGTAACAAAAAAATAAGAGTAAATGCAATAAGTGCCGGTCCAATTAAAACACTTGCAGCTTCTGCAATTGGGGACGCTAAATTTCTTTATAAGTGGAATGAAGACCACTCCTTTTTAAAAAGAAACGTAGATATTCATGATGTTGGAAATTCTGCATTGTACCTATTAAGTGATCTTAGTGGTGGCGTGACAGGTGAAATTCATTATGTCGATGCAGGCTATAATAAAGTTGGTATGCCTGACCCAAAAAATATAAAGTAAATGTCCAAGAGATATAGCGGCAAATCTTTCAAAGACTCAAGCGTAATGAAAAAAGCAAAGCTTTCCCTTAAAGAAAAAAGAAAACTTAAAAGAGAAAAAAAAAGGAATAAATGAGAAAAGTTTTTTTAATCCTAATTTTGGGACTATTAAACTTTCAAACAAACGTTTTTTCCTCTAATAAAATTATTAATCAACTTAAAAGTGGTGGAAATATTATTTTTATAAGACATGCGATTGCGCCCGGCAATGGAGATCCTGATAATTTTGACTTAAAAGATTGCTCAACTCAAAGAAATTTAAGTAAAAATGGAATTGAACAGTCAAAAAAAATAGGTGAATTTTTTAAAGATAATAAAATTAAAGTAGAAAAAGTTTTATCGAGTGAATGGTGTAGATGTAAAGATACAGCTAAATTTGCTTTTAAAAATTTTGAAGTTTTTAGTTCTTTAAATTCATTTTATGATGCAAAATTTGCAGATAAGAAAGAAGAGCAAATCAAAAAATTGAAAAAATATATTAAGGAATGGAAAGGTGAAGACAACCTAGTTTTAATAACACATTACGTTGTTATTTTAGCAGTTTTAGATAAAGGTACTTCGTCTGGTGAAATCTTAATCTCAAACAATAATTTCAAAACGCTTGGAAGTATTATTATTAAATAAAAAATATCAAGGTGCGTTTAAATGCAAGTTTAAAAACTTTAAAAACTTATTAATTTATAATTATGAGACGTAAATTTTTAAAACTAATTTGTATTTCCTTACTAGGACTAATACTTGTACCCCATAGGTCTTTATATTCTCAAACAAAAAAAATAATTAATCAAAATTTAACAAAAGAGCAAAAAGATATTCTTTTTAATGAAGGAACAGAAAGACCTTTTACAAGTAGTCTTTTGTACGAGAAAAGAGTTGGTTTTTATCATTGTGCAAATTGCGGAAATAAACTTTTTAGCTCAACCGCAAAGTTTGATAGTGGAACTGGCTGGCCTTCCTTTTCTGAAGCTCTTCCAGGTGCTTTTAAGACTAAAGTAGATTACTCTTTTGGAATGGAAAGAGTTGAGTATCATTGTGCAAAATGTGGTGCACATCATGGACACGTGTTTAATGATGGTCCTAGCAAAACAGGTAAAAGATTTTGTAATAATGGTCTTTGCCTAATTTTTATTCCATCTGAATAATGTTAGATTTTTGTGTAATAGGAACCGGCATATCTGGATCTACAATAGCAAAACTTTTAAATCAAAAATTTTCTGTAAATGTATACGATAAAGCTAAAGGAATTGGAGGCAGAAGCTCATTCAAAAGATTAAATGGGAAAATTGGTTTTGACCACGGTTTACAATATTTGTCTCCAAGATCCTTAAAATTTAAGAGATTTACAAAAGAACTTACAAGGAAAAAAATTTTAAAATTTTGGGGCGGAAACCATAAATTTCTTAATAAAAGTGTTAAAAAGAAAAATAAGCATATTAAGTTGATAGGAGTTAATGGAAACAACGATATTAGCAAGTATCAATTAAAAAATATAAAATGTTATCATCAATATGAACTATCAAAAATAAATAGACTTAATAAAGTTTGGAATCTTCAATTTCAAAATGGTCAAGTTATTAAAAGTAAAAACTTAATAGTTTCTATTCCATTTCCACAATGCAAAAAGTTATTATCGAAATTTGTGAGAACGAGTTTATTTAAAAATAAAGTAATAATGAATTCTAGTTTAACAGTTTTACTAATGACAAATAAGACATCTAATAATTATAGCAGTTATTTTACAAATGATAAAATTTTAGGATGGGTTTCGAATGAAAATTCAAAAAAAAGATTCACTTGTAATAAAGACTTATGGGTACTTCAAAGTACTTTTGAATATGGAAAAAAAAATATAGATAATTATAAAAATAAGAAAACTTATTTCACAAAAATATTACTCAATAGATTTAAAAATATAATAAAAATAAAAATAAGTAAAATATACTTCACTCAAATACATGGATGGAAATATTCTTCAAATTCAAAACCATTAAAATCTGAAAGTTATTGGGACAGAAAAATAGGCCTTGGTATTTGTGGAGATTGGTTTGGTGGACCAAGACTTGAGGATGGATGGTTAAGTGCTAATAATTTATTTAAAAAGATAGTTGGAAAAAAGTAAAAAATACTTAAAATTTATTTAACAACAGCTACAACTTTTACTTTTAGATTTATTATCTAAATTTTCCTCGGTTTTAATTTCTTTCGCTCTTTTTTGCTCTTCTTCGAGTGCTTTTTTTTCTTTATAAATTTTATCCTCAAAGTAAGCATAAAGTGAGCTAAAGCCTAACTTTGATGCTTTCTTTTCCTCATAACTTCTTCTTCCTTTTATATTTTCAATTATTTCCAATATTTCTTGATTTTGCATATTAATTAAATTGCTGCTTGCTTGATTGATAATTTAACTTTTCCTCTATCAAATCCAATTACTTTTACTTTAACCTCATCACCCTCTTTAACAACATCAGTTACCTTAGCAACTCTTTTGTCTGCTAATTCTGAAATGTGAACTAGACCATCTTGTTTTCCTAGAAAATTTACAAAAGCACCGAACTCCATAATCTTCATTACTTTGCCGTTATAAATTTTGTTTAATTCAGCTTTTGCAGTAAGATCTTTAATCATTTTCATTGCTTTATTTCTAGAGTCTTCATCTGGGGCTGACACTGTTACTTCGCCCTCGTCATTAACGTCAACTTTGGCTCCTGATTTTTCCACAATTTCTCTTATAGTTGCACCACCTTTTCCAATAACTGTTGCTATATCTTTTTTATCGACAGTTATTTTTTCCATCTTAGGTGTATGTTTACCTACATCATCTCTTGATTTTGATAGCGCTTTATTCATCTCGCCTAAAATATGAATTCTTCCATCTTTTGCTTGTTTTAGTGCTTGTTCCATTATCTCAAATGTAATTCCTGTAATTTTGATATCCATTTGAAGAGACGTGATGCCATTTTTTGTTCCCGCCACTTTAAAATCCATATCACCTAAATGATCCTCATCTCCTAAAATATCCGAAAGTACACTAAAGTCATCACCTTCTTTAATCAGTCCCATTGCAATACCTGCTACTGGCTCTTTTATTGGGACACCTGCATCCATCAGAGCAAGTGATGATCCACAAACTGTAGCCATAGAAGATGAACCATTTGATTCTGTTATTTCGGAAACAATTCTAAAAGTGTATGGAAAACTTTCTTTTGGTGGCAAAGAAGAATTTATAGCTCTCCAAGCAAGTTTACCGTGTCCAATTTCCCTTCTTCCTGTACCGATTCTGCCAGTTTCTCCTACTGAGAATGGTGGAAAATTATAATGTAGCATAAACCTTTCTCTTTGTAGACCATCTAAACTTTCAATTCTTTGTTCGTCATCAGAAGTTCCTAGTGTTGTAGTGACTATTGCTTGAGTCTCTCCTCTTGTAAATAATGCTGATCCATGAACTCTAGGTAAAATTCCAACTTCACACATGATAGGCCGTACGTCTGCAAGACCTCTTCCATCAATCCTATTTTTGTTTTTAAGAATATCTGTTCTAACAATTCTCTTTTCTAAGTTTTTAAGTTCGTAATTGACGTCTAAATCTGTAAAATTTTCATTCTCCTCATACAATTTTTTAGCTTTTTCTGTTATTTCGGAAATTTGATTTGATCTGTCTTGTTTGTCTCTGGTAGAGAATGCTTTTTTTAAATCATCCGTAAATTCACTTTCAAGTTTTTTTCTAATTTCTGTAAGATCTTTTTTTTCAATCTCCCAGTCTGGTTTTCTACACTCTTTAGCAAGGTCCTCGATCATTTTAATTATAGGGACAAAATTTTCATGACCAAACTTAACTGCATTTAACATCTCTTCCTCGGTTAAGCCTTTTGCTTCAGACTCGACCATAAGCACAGCATCTTTAGTGCCGGCAACAACCAAATCTAATTTTGATTTTTGTAAGTCAATTTTTGATGGATTTAAAACATATTTACCATCAATAAAACCAACTCTTGATGCTCCTACCGGACCCATAAACGGCATTCCTGAAATCGCTAAAGCTGCTGAAGATGCAATAATTGATAAAATATCTGCTTCGTTTTCTTTGTCATATGAAATTACAGTTGGTAGTAATTGAACTTCATTTTTGAACTCATCAGGGAATAGAGGCCTGATTGGTCTATCAATCAATCTAGAAATTAATGTTTCGCTCTCAGTTGGTCTTGCTTCTCTTTTGAAGTATCCTCCTGGTATTTTGCCCGCTGCATAATATTTTTCTTGATAGTTTACCGATAAAGGAAAATAATCTACATCCGGGTTAACTTTTTTTGCACCAACTACCGTAGCCATTACTACAGTTTCACCGCATTTTGCGATTATTGCTCCATCTGCTTGTCTAGCAATTTTGCCAGTTTCTAAACTTATTTTTTTTCCTGCTACTTCAATTTCTTTCTTAAAAACTTTGAACATTTACTTCCTTATATTTAATTTACTTATTACATTTTTATAAGAGTCTAATTTATTCCTCTTTAAATAATCCAATAACTTTTTTCTTTTATTTACTGCTTTTAATAATCCAACTGAGGAATGCTTATCTTTCTTAAATTCTTTGACATGTTTAGATAAAACCTCAATCTTTTCTGTTAATAATGCAATTTGAACCTCGGAGGATCCTGTATCCTTCTCGTGGATTGCTAAATCTTTTGCTTTTTTAATCATATCTTTTCCTGTCTATTAGTTTGTTTTATTAAATTTTCAATTTTTTCTGCATACTCAAAAGAGTCGTCTTTTACGAATAGTATTTTTGGTAAAAATTTCATAGTTATTTTTTTTGAAAGAACTTTTCTTACTACAAAGGAAAATTCCTTTAATATATTTACTGCTTCAGTAGCATTTTTTCCACCAAGTGGCAAAACAAATGCTTTTGCAGTTTTAAGGTCAGAGCTCATCCTAACTTCAGTAACTGTTATATTATTTGTGTCTAAATTCGGTAATTTTGCCTCTCCTCTAACAAAAATTGTCCCTAAAGCCTGTTTTATCATTTCTCCAACTCTCAATTGTCTTTGTGTTACAGGTCTACTTGATTTTTTGCTTCTCATATTCTTCTCTCTGTTATCTTGGAGCTATAAACCTCTATGATGTCTTTTTTTTGAAAATCACTAAAATCTTTAAGTGTAATACCACACTCTAAACCTGCGCTAACTTGTTTAGCTTGATTTTTTTCTCTAAAAATCGACCCAATCTTGCCATTATAAATAATTGCTCCATCTCTTATAATTCTTGCACTTGAATTGTTTATTATTTCTCCATCTATAACTTTTGACCCTGCAACTTTACCGACCTTTGAAACCTTAAATATTTCTAATATCTCTGCAGATCCGATAATCTGCTCCTCAACATCTGGGGATAATAACCCTGACATTTTATTTTTAATAAAATCTAATACTTCATAGATTATATTATATGAGGAAATTAAAATTTTTTCTTGCTCAGCAAGTTTTTTTGCTTCTTTTGTTGGTTTGACATTAAAAGCAACCAATATCGCCTTTGAAGCTTTAGCTAAAGATACATCAGTTTCTGTTACCATTCCTATATCTGATAAAATTATTTTTGGTTTTATCTCATCATGTTTTATTTGCATTACAGCATTTTTTATAGCCTCAGATGATCCGTGAACATCCGACTTTATAATAATATTTAATTCCTCTGAAACTTTGTCTTTAAAAGCTGATTCTTGTGTTACAAATTTCAAAGGATTTTTACCTACCTTTGACTCTTGAACTCTAGCATCACAAAGGCTCTTTGCCTCTTTCTCATTTTCTAAAACTAAAAAGTCATCTCCTGATTTAGCGGGGCCATTTATTCCTAGTACTTCGACTGGTGAAGCTGGTAATGCAATATCAATATTTTTTCCATAATCATTGTTAATCACTCTTACCTTTCCCCACTGTAGACCACTTACAAAATAATCTCCTTTTTTAAGTGTCCCACTGGTAATTATAATATTAGCAATAGGGCCTCTACCAACGTCAATTTTGGACTCTAAAACTACCCCTGTCGATCTACTTTCATAGTCAGTTTTTAAATCTAAAAGTTCAGCTTGAAGTATAATTGACTCAGTAAGTTTATCTAAATTCTTTTTAGTTTTTGTAGAAATCTCAACCATTAATGTATCACCTGACAAATCTTCAGCTATTAATTCGTGCTCCAAAAGTTGATTTTTTATTTTCTGAGGATCAGCTTCAGGTAGGTCACATTTATTAATGGCCACTACTATTGGTACTTTTGCTGCTTTTGCATGTTTAATTGATTCTATTGTTTGAGGCTTCACTCCATCATCAGCAGCAACAACTAAAACTACTAAATCAGTCAACTTAGAACCTCGTGCCCTCATCTCAGTGAATGCGGCATGGCCGGGCGTATCTATAAATGTAATTTTTTGATCTTTATAACTTATTTGATAAGCTCCAATGTGTTGAGTTATTCCTCCAAATTCTCCAGAAACAACATTTGCACTTCTTAAAACATCTAATAAGGAAGTTTTTCCGTGGTCAACATGTCCCATCACAGTTACTATTGGTGGTCTTTTTTTTAAGTTCTCAGATTTAACTTCTTTAATTTTTTTAATTTTTTCCTCAGCTTTTTCGTCTTTAATAGGATTATGTCCAAATTCTTTGACCAGATATTCAGCTGTATCCGAATCGATTGAGTGATTTATTGTTGCTGTGACACCCATACCTAATAAGTGTTTAATTATACTGCTAGATTGCTCAGCCATTCTATTTGCTAACTCTCTAATAGTTATTATCTCAGGAATATTTACATCTCTTTTGACTGGTTTTAGATTTTCTTGAGTGTTATCTTTTTGTGTTATTCTATTTTCTTTTTGCTTAGCTCTCTTTAAAGCTGCTAGACTTCTTGATCTTCCCTCATCTTCACCACTGAGTGCTCTTGATATTGTAAGTTTTAACTCACGTCTTTTGTTTATTGATTTACTTTTTACGTCTCTTTTATCTTTATCCTCTTTAAGTCTTTTTGTTGCTCTTTGTTCAGCCAGTTTTCTTTTTTCATAATCATTTGAAGGTGGCGTAGGTTTTGAATAAGTAGGATTTTTTGGCTTAAAACTAAATTTTGTATTATTATTAAATGATTTCCTAGGCGCAAATTTATTTGATTTCTTTTCTATAAAAACAGAGTTTTTTCCTTGAGTCTTTGCTTTTTCAATATTGGATATGGATTTTTTTAAGTTCCCAGACAGTGTTAGTTTCGTTTTTTTTTTCTCCATAGGTCATCCTCAATCTTTATAAACTTTTTCTCTTGCAGACATAATTAAATTATCAGCCTCGTTTTTAGATAGTGCAAATTCCTCAAGATATCCTTTTATTTTAATTCTTTCACCTTTTATAATATCATACCCTCCTGTAAGTTCATCTGACGCTAAGTCAGCAAAATCATTTAGTGTAAGAATTTTTTGTTCTCCTAAAGTAACGAGCATACCAGGAGTTAACCCTTCATGTTCTATCAACTGGCTTTCAAGACCAAGATCTTTGATTTTTTTTGAAATTTCTTCTTGATCTTTTTGATATGACTCCTTTGCTCTTTCTATAAGCTCTTTTGCGGTATCTTCTTCAATACCCTCAATTTTTATTAATGCCTCAACACTAGAGTCTTTAATATCGTCAATTGAAGAAAATCCTTCAGCTACAAGTAACTGGCCTAAAGTCTCATCTAGCTCTAAATTTTTTACAAAATTTTCTGTTTTCTCTTTAAATTCAGTTTGTCTTCTTTCTGAATCTTCTTGATCAGTCATTATATTAATCTCAAAATTCATTAGCTTCGTTGCTAATCTAACATTTTGACCTCTTCTCCCTATAGCTTTACTTAAATTTTCTTCTGTTAGTATTACATCAAGCTTTTTATTTTCTAAATCAACATTGACTCTCTGAATTTCTGCTGGTGACAGTGCATTTGATACCACAACAGCTGGGTCCTCAGACCAATTTACTATATCAATTTTTTCACCTTGTAATTCGTTTACAACTGCTTGAACTCTGCTACCTCTCATACCAACACAAGCACCAACTGGATCCAATGAATTATCAATTGCTTTAACACAAATTTTAGCTCTACTTCCTGGATCTCTGGATGACGAAATAATTTCAATTAATCCGTCATATATTTCTGGCACTTCCTGAGTAAATAATTTTTCCATAAATTTTGGATGTGCTCTTGATAAGAATATTTGTTGTCCCCTAGGCTCTCTCCTAACATCATAGCAATATGCTTTTAATCTATCACCTGCTTTAATGTTTTCTCTAGGTATCATTTCGTTTTTTTGGATTATTGCCTCTGTTCTCCCTAAATCAACAATGACATTTCCAAATTCTAATCTTTTTACTATACCACTCAGTATTGTATCCTTTTTATCTATAAAATCATTAAACTGTCTTTCTCTTTCAGCTTCTCTGACACTTGTGCTTATTACTTGTTTTGCTGTTTGGGCAGCAATTCTTCCAAAATCAAATGTTGGTAAAGGTTGTAAAATTGTATCACCAATATTCTTGTTTTTATTTTCTTCACCAAACTTCTGTGCTTGTTTAAGACTAACCTCGGTATTATTATTTTCAGGATTTTCAACAATCACCAACTTTCTAAATATTCCTATATCCCCACTGTCTCTGTCAATTTGAACCTCTATCTCATTATCTTGTCCAAATTTTGATTTTGCAGCTTTTGCAATACCTGTTTCCATAGAATTAATAATTAACTCTTTATCTATAGATTTTTCTAAAGCTACTGCTTCTGCAATTCTCAATAGTTCTAATTTATCTGAGCGTTTATTTAACATCTTTCCTACCAAAAAAAAATGGGCCGAAGCCCATTTTTGAATTCCTTAATAATTTAGTTGGAATATAGATATTTTTTTTATATTTTCAACTTTTTACTTATTTAAATACTGAGATCTTATCCGTTTTTTCCCATGAAAATGCACCATTTCCCTCTGGTTCCCTTCCAAAATGACCATATGCAGCTGATTTTTCATATATAGGTTTATTTAATCCTAACATTTCTCTTATACCTCTTGGACTTAAATCAAAATTATCTTTAATAAGCTTTTCTACATAATTATTCTTTTCTTCATCATTAGAAAATAGATCAACATATATTGACAAAGGTTTAGATACTCCAATAGCATATGCTAGTTGAATTAAGCATTTATCAGAAATTCTTGAGGCTACGATATTTTTAGCCAAATATCTTGATGCGTACGCTGCTGACCTATCAACTTTGGTTGGATCTTTTCCAGAAAAAGCTCCTCCGCCATGCGGTGCAGCTCCACCGTATGTATCTACAATTATTTTTCTTCCCGTTAAACCAGTATCTCCATCTGGTCCACCAATAACAAAATTTCCAGTTGGATTGATATATATTTCGTTTTCATCAAGATTACCTAATAAATTTTTTGGAATAGATTTTTCAATATAAGGCATACAAAGTTCTTTAACTTTTGCTAAATTCACATCTTTAGAGTGTTGTGTAGAAATCACAACTGACTTCACATTTGCCGGAACTCCATCTTTATATTCAATTGTAATTTGACTTTTTGAGTCTGGTTCTATTCCTTTTAGCTTTCCAGATTTTCTATCTTCAGCCATTAATCTTAAAATTCTGTGTGAAAAATGTATTGGAGCTGGCATAAGAACATCAGTCTCATTACATGCATACCCAAACATTATACCTTGGTCTCCTGCACCTTCATCTTTGTTTCCGGAAGAGTCAACTCCCATCGCTATATCGGCTGACTGAGAGTGTAAATGGCATTCAATTTTAGTAGCTTCTTTGTAAGTGAAGCCATCTTGGTCATATCCAATATCCTTGATGCAATTCCTAACTTTTGAAATTAACTCATCTTTATTAACATCTGGACCTCTAGTCTCTCCTGCTAAAACAACTTTATTTGTTGTAGTCAATGTTTCGCAAGCCACTCTTGCTTGAGGCTCCATACCTAAATAAGTATCGACGACCATATCAGAGATTCTATCACATACTTTGTCTGGATGACCTTCGGAAACGGATTCGCTTGTAAACAAATAATTTTTTTTCATTTTATCTCCCTTGTCTTTTTAAAAAAAAAATTAAGGTAATATAAATTAAGACTAAATAAAAGAATATATTATTACGACCATATGTTGAAAATACTGTCATTTCACCTAGCTTTTCAAAACCATATTCACTTAATGCACCACTAGAAGTTGACTTATTTATTTTTATGATTTTTCCTCTAGGATCTATGATAGCTGAAATTCCATTATTTGATGATCTGACAATACTTTTACCTTCCTCTATCGCTCTAAAAACTGAATGAGCAAAATGTTGATGAGGTCCTATAGATTTTCCAAACCATCCATCTTCAGAAATATTAATTATTAAATCGTAATTATTAATTTCAGATAGTTTGCCTGAATATATTACCTCGTAACAAATTAATGGTAGTATATTCAAGTTAAAGTTATTATTATTTATATTAATTATATCCCTGCTATCTCCTTTAGAAAATGACTGATAATTATTTGTGATGCTTCTCAAGCCTATTTTATTTAAAATATTCTCAAAAGGTAAAAATTCACCAAAAGGAACAAGCTCATTCTTGCGATATAATGCTTTTATATTTAATTCATTATCAACAATAGCTAAGGAATTATAAATTTTTAAATTATCTTCTTCATCCAAATCATTTATGCCAAATAAAATTAAATGTTTTTCACTAAATTTTTTAAATAAAGTTTTATATTTATCAATATCTTTAAGGTATGTAGAAGTAAGAATCCCCTCCGGCCATATAAATAAAGTTGATATTTCTTTTTCAGGATCACTAATTTTTATCATTTCATCAATAATTTCTACCTCATTTGAGGAGTCATAAAATCTTTTTATTTCGACATTTGGGGAAATGATTTTAATTTGAAAATTTTTTTGACTTTTTGAAATTCTATTATGATCGTTTATTCTTAATTCTCCGATTAAAAAAAATGATAGTAAAATTGAAAAAAAAACGAAAGATAAAATTGATTCAAATTTTGTTTTTTTTAGAAATAAAATTGCAGGAATAAAAAAAAATGTAGTAGTAAATAAATTTAAACCATATGTTCCAATAAACGAGGTCATTTGAATATATGAAGTGTTGTTCGATAAAGAATATAAAAATAAATTCCATGGAAACCCTGTTAAAATATGACCTCTAATAAATTCAAAGACTCCTATGAATAAAGAGAAAGTTAAAATTAAAGATAAATTTTTAAATTTTAAAAAGAAAGATAATAAATAAGCAGGTATCGCAAAAAATAATGACAAGAAAGACGGTATTATAATTATTGAAATAGGTATTAAAATTTTAAGAGTTGAATCAAATGTAAGCGAGATTGCTATCCAATATAAACTAAATAAAAAATAACCAAAACCAAATAACCATCCATAAAAAAAATAATTTTTTTTGTCCAAATTTTTATTTTGCACTAAAAGAATAAAGAAAAAACTTAGAGTAAAAAAATTTATATAAAACCAATTATATGGTGGAAGACTAAAAGAACTTAAGCCTCCTAAAATGAAAACGATAAAATATATGATTTTTTTATTATTAAATAATTTTTTCAATTTTTTTTTCTAATAAATTAAATAATTTATTTTCTTCTCTTTGCATTTTGTTAAAATCACTATTTTTTTTGTGGTCAAAACCCAAAAGATGTAGAAAACCATGAATAAAAATTTTTACAACCTTATTTTTAAAATTTAAATTACTTATATTTTTTGGTTGGTTCATATAGTTGTAACTAATTATTATGTCACCAAGGTAAAATTTGTTTTTACCCACTTTATCATTGTAAGGAAAAGAAAGCACATCTGTTGGTTTGTTTTTTTTTCTAAATTTTTTATTCAATTTTCGAATTTTTTGGTTATCAGATAAAGAAAGTGAAAATAAAATTTTTTTTTTTTCAAATTTATATTTTTTGGGAAAGAATCTTAAAATTTTATTAAAAAAAAAATTTGCTCTTTTGATTTTTTTTTTCCACTTATTATTATCAATAACAACGTCAACTTTAATCATTGTTATTATTATCCGAGTAAGCCTTGACAATTTTAGAGACTAAAGGATGTCTGACTACGTCGGTGTGGTCGAAATCTACTACAGAAATTTCATTTAAGTGTTGTAATAATTTTTTGGATCTATTTAACCCTGATAAAGATTTATTAGGTAAATCTATTTGTGAAGGATCACCATTGATCACAATTTTTGAATTTTCTCCGATACGCGTTAAAAACATTTTAATTTGTGTATCTGTTGCATTTTGAGCTTCATCCAAAATTGCAAAAGAATTTTTTAAAGTTCTGCCTCTCATAAATGCTAGTGGAGCAATTTCAATATCGCCAATTTCAATTTTTTTTTGAATTTTTTCAAAATCTAATAAATCATACAAGGAGTCGTACAAAGGGCGTAAATACGGATCAACTTTTTCTCTCATATCGCCAGGTAAAAAACCTAATCTTTCTCCAGCCTCCACCGCAGGTCTAGACAAAATAATTCTCTCAATTTTTTTATCTAAAAGCATTGTCAATGCTACTGCTACAGATAAAAAAGTTTTTCCCGTTCCAGCTGGACCTGTTGATATAATAATATCACTAGTTCTTAGAGCTGAAACATATTTTTTTTGTTTTTCTGATCTTGGTATTACAGATTTTTTTGGAGTTTTAATAATATACTCGATCTTTTTATCCAAATTATTATTTTCATTGATCATAAATTTACTTACGGATGAGATTATATCCTTTTTTTCTATGGATCCATTAATAACGTATTGATCGCATAAAAATTGAATTGCATTTTTTATAATTTGAATTTTTTTAGCATCATCTTTTGTAATTATTGAATTTCCTCTAAAATAAAGATTTGTATTAGTTAAATTTTCAAGTTCTTTTAAATTTTTATTAAATTCGCCTAGAATTCCCATCAAAAGTTCATTATTTGGAAATACGATGCTTAGTGAATTATCCGAATAGACAAACTTAAGGTCAGTGTTAATCTTACTTTGGGTTTTATTCAATTTTATGCTGCCTCAACATCGTTAATTAAAATTTCACCAAATAAACTATTTTGATTACTGCTCTTTATCTTAACTGGAGTTACTTTTCCAATTAAATTTTTATTTCCTTTAAATATTACAGATGTCATATATTCATTTCTACCAAATAATTTGTCTTGATTATTCATTTTATTTTCAACAAGAACATTTACTTGAGTATCTTCAAAACTTTTATTTTTTCTCTTTTGATTCTTAAAAAGCTCTTCTTGTAAAATTTTTAATCTTTCTTTTGAAATTTTCTGGTCTAGTTGATCATAGTTTGAGGCAGTAGTTCCTGGTCTTGGACTAAATACAAATGAGTATGAGTTTAAAAATTGAAGATTTTTAACAAGCTTTAATGTTTCCTTAAAATCTTTTTCCGTTTCGCCAGGATATCCAACTATAAAGTCACTAGAAAATTCTATCTGATTATTGATTTTTTTTAATTTTTCATAAATGTTTATATAGTCCTGTACTTTATGTTTTCTGTTCATAAGATTTAATATCTTGTTTGATCCTGACTGAATTGGCAGATGAATAAACGGCATAAGTTTTTTTGAGTTTTTATAGCAATTTATTAAATCATCACTCATATCTTTTGGGTGTGATGTAATATATCTAATTCTCTTTAGCTCATTTGTGTTTTCTAAGGCCATTATTAGGTCAGATAATCTATATTCTTTTTTATTTTCTATGCTTGAGTAAGCGTTTACATTTTGTCCCAATAAAATTATTTCTTTGGCACCACTTTGAATTAATTGTTTGGCTTCATTTATAATTTGGTTGAACGGTCTTGAATACTCAGGTCCACGTGTATAGGGCACAACACAAAAGTGACAAAACTTATCACATCCCTCTTGAATTGTAATAAATGAAGATACGTTACTATCTTGGTTTTTAATTTTACTCAAATAGTCAAATTTTGACAAGGAGTCAAAATCAGTTATCTCATTTCTAATTTTATTTTTTTCAAAATTTTCAATTGTAGAATTTAACTTATGATAGGATTGCGGTCCGATTACAAAATCAATATAAGGTTCTCTCTTTAACATTTCAGAATTTTCTGCTTGTGCAACACAACCTGCAACAATAACAATTGGTTTTATTTTTCCTTCAAAATTTTGTTTTACTCTACCGATTTCGTGGTAAACTTTTTCTTTAGCTTTGTCTCGAATGTGACACGTGTTAAGTATAAAACAATTACTTAGCTCTAATGATTTGGTCTCTGTAAAACCAATTTTTTTAATTGTATCTAAGATTCTATTTGAGTCATAAACGTTCATCTGGCAACCAAATGTTTTAATAAATACTCTTTTTGACATTAATTAAGTTTTTTTTTTAACACCATAAAGCTCAAGCTTGTGGTCGACTAACTCATAGCCATACTTATTGGCAATTTTTTTTTGTAGTTCCTCTATATCGCTATCAACAAATTCGATTATTTCACCTGTTTTAATATCAATTAAATGATTGTGATCATCATTGATCTCGTATCTTGCCTTACCTGCTTTAAAATCATGTTTTACCAGTATTCCTGCCTCTTCAAAAAGTTTTACAGTTCTGTAAACTGTTGCGATGCTGATTTTTGGATCTATTTTTGAGACTCTACTATATAGTTCGTCTACATCAGGATGATCGGACTCCCCATATGTCTCTTTTGACTCTGAAATTACGCGAGCAATAATTCTTCTTTGCTCTGTAAGTTTCACCCCCTTTTCAATACATTTTTTTTCTATTGTTTCTGACATCAACTAATTTAACTCCAATAAATCGGATTAATCAAATTTTTTTTAATTTTATATTTTCTACATAAATTTGGTAATTCTCGCCAGTTTTTTAATTTTTTTTTATCATTTTCTGAGAAATCTAAAATACTGAAACAATAATAATCAATATCTTTTGCTAGATGAATTCCTTTTACAATGGATAATGAGTTTCTTATACCAGCAAAACTTCCTGGTCCCCGATTTACATATATTTGATTTATATCTGATAATGCTGTTTTATATTTCTTTAAAAAATCGTTTATTAAAATTGTTATTTTATCAAAATTACTTTTACTATTTTCGTGACTACTAGTATAAATATTTTTATCATTTATTATGATTAATAAAATTTTATTATCTGTTGCATCAATTATCAATTTTTTCATTTTTTTTATACTTTTGAGCGATTCTATTGCAGTCGAAAATGATAGTAAATATTATTCTGAAGAAGCTGGAACATTATCTCTTATGTATCATAGATTTAACGAGAATAAGTATCCATCAACAAATATTAGAATGGAAATTTTTGAAAAGCAAATTCAAATTATAAAAAATAAAAAATATAAATTTGAAAACCCCGATGATTTCCAAAAGAACTTTGACAAGCCCAAGAATGAAAAAAAAATTTTAATAACTATTGATGATGCATTTTCGTCATTTTATGAAAATGCATGGCCATTTTTAAAGCGAAATAAAATTCCTTTTATTTTATTCGTTTCCACCGAGCCGGTTGGAAAAAACGGTTATATGACTTGGAAACAGATTAAAGAGGTTGAAAAAGAAAAATTTGCGTTTATTGGAAATCATTCACATTCTCATCAATATCTAATAGATTTTAGTTTTGAGGAGTTTAGAAGTGATATTAATCAATCAATTAATATTTTTAAAAAAGAGTTAGGTTATAATCCAGTATTCTATTCCCACCCTTTTGGAGAATATAGTTTAGACCATATTAATTTTATCAAGGAAAAATTTAAATTTGCTTTTGGTCAACATTCTGGTGTAATTGACATAAACAAAGACAAGTATCAACTCCCAAGATTTCCAATTAACGAAAAATATGGAGATTTAGAGAGATTTAATTTTGTTATTGATTTATTACCATTACAGTTTAAAAAAATAAGCCCGATTGATATGTATGTAACTGATAATAACCCACCAAATTTAAAAATTGATTTTTTTGAGGAACAAAAAAATATAAAAAATATAAATTGTTTTTCTGACGAAGGAAATCAGTGGGAAAAGTCTAAACTTAACTTTATTGGTAATTCTTTAAAAATAAATTTTAGAGATAAGTTTCTATTCAGAAGAGGAAGGGTTAACTGTTCTTTAAATGATGATGGATGGAGATGGTTTGGAATTCAATTTTCAGTCAAAACAAATTAAATTATATTTTTAAGTTGTACGCTGGTTGGTAATAGTTTAACTTTATCGAAATCTTGAAGAGAGTTTTGCTCAATTATTTTTTTTATGATTTTTGTGTATTCAACACCCGTGGCTGCATACCTATCTAGGAAGTCCGCAAGGTCGAGACTATTTAACTTTTGATCTCTCTCTCTCATCAAAGCTCTTGCTCTTCTAAATTCTCTATAGCTATTATGTGTATTTAGATTTCTTTGATATGCTCTTACAGATGCTTTGAGAACTTTAAACCTCATTACTTTATGAGATCCATCACTAGAATCTGCTCCAGCAGGTTTTATTCCTTCTCCACTAAAAGTCCACTGTCCAAATAATGCATTTCCCTCTATTGCAAATCTCGAAGTTCCCCATCCTGTTTCCTTAGCAGCTTGAGCTAAAGCTAGAGATACTGGTATCTCATCCATTCTAATTTTTAATGTCGATAAATCCTTATTGACTACACCATACTGTTTAAATTTTGAATTTAGCCATTTTATTTCACTATTTGAATTATTTTTTTTATTTAATACTTTAAATAATTTTATTCTATCTAATTTTATTCTATTATTTTCTTCGAGAACCAAAGGTAAAATAATTTCTAAAAAAAGTTTTTTTTTTTCCTTTGTGCTTTCAATCTTTTTTAATTCCTCTGGTAATAAAGAGAGTTTTATAGGTTTCACTAATTTAGATTTTCTTATTTCATTTAGATCATATTCAGTATCTTTGAATAATTCTTTAACCGTTGATGCACTAAGCCTAACTGTATCTGTTGGCATTTCATCAAATGAGAAAATATCCTCAAATAAATTTTTAGTGTCTAAAATTTGATCAACATCCTCATCCTCTTTGAGGGGTTTACCTTCTAGTACTTTTTGGAAGTCAATTTTAGAGTTATTATCAATACTTTGTTTCACTACCTGGAGCTCTTTTTTTACATCTATCGATAAAGGTAGAAGAAAAAAAATTAATATTAAAACTAAACTACTCGCAATTGTATAGTATAAGCTTCTTAACTCACTAAAATTAAAAAAATTTCTCTTTTTTTTTAATACAAAACCTCGCTCGCTTATTATTTTTCTTATTTGTTTTAGATTAATTTTTGAATTTTTAAACATTTCTGATTCTAGATAGCTTCGACCTGTTTAACATCTGGAATGTAATGCGTCAAAAGATTTTGAACTCCTTGTTTTAAAGTTATAACAGAGCTTGGACAGCCTGAACAACTACCACGTAACTGTACCTTTACAATACCATTCTTAAATTCTATAAATTTTATATCTCCTCCATCTCTTGCTACTGCTGGTTTAATCTTTGTATCTAATATTTTAATTATTTGTTTTTCGATTTCTTTGAGGTTTTCAACGTTTACAACTGATGGTTTCTTATCAATAATAATTTCTTTACCATTTGCGTAATACTCATTAAGTAATGCGATTACGATGTGTTTAATATCTTCCCAATCAATACCTTCTTGTTTGTTAATCGAAAAAAAATCTTCACTTAAAAAAATACTTTCAACGCCCTTTACGGAAAAAATATTTCTTAACAAAATATTATCTGTCATTTCTTTTTTCGAAATTTCTATAGTTCCAATTGATGATACTTTTTTACCAGTAATAAACTTCAAGGAGTTTGGATTTGGGGTTTTTTGTGTCTGAATAAACATTATATTTATATAATCATTTATTTTTAATTTTAAATATCATAATTTAAAAACCTATAATTTCTTTTAGTTTTTCAACTTTCAATTTTGCCATTTTTTCTGCCTTTTTAGACCCATTTAATAAAATATTATCTATAAATTGAGGATCTTTTTCTAATCTTTTTATTTCATTGGATATTGGTGTAATTTTTTCCACAACTACTTCTGCTAAATCATTTTTAAATTTAGAAAAGTTTTTCCCACTAAATTGATCAATTGTACTTTTTAGATTTTGATTGGATAAACTAGAATAAATACTAAATAAATTTTCGATTTCAGGTCTTTTATTTAAATTATTTTCATCCTTTGGCATTGAATCATTATCCGTTTTTGCTTTTTTAATTTTATTAATGATTTCATCTTTGTTATCCTTTAGGTTTATTCTGCTTAAATCTGAAGGGTCTGATTTGCTCATTTTTTTTGTTCCGTCTTTTAAACTCATTATTCTCGCAAAGTTTTTTTGAATTAGTGGTTCAGGAATTTTAAAAAAATTGGGACACTCATAATCTAAATTAAATTTTTGAGCAATATCTCTTGATAATTCTAAGTGTTGTTTTTGGTCCTCTCCTACCGGAACATGAGATGCATCATACAAAAGAATATCTGCGGCCATTAAAACTGGATAGATATATAGTCCTATACTTGCTTTTTCTTTATCCTTTCCTGCTTTCTCTTTAAACTGGGTCATTCTATTTAACCAACCCATTCTTGCGACACATCCAAGAATCCAGGATCCTTCTGAGTGAGCTGGTACTAGTGATTGATTAAAAATTATGTTTTTTTCTGGCTCAATACCACTTGCTAAAAATGCTGCAGTAGTTTCCCTTATATTGTTTTTTAGTTCTTTGGGATTTTGCTTAACTGTTATTGCATGTAAATCTACAACACAAAAAATACATTGATTATTTTTTTCGTTTTGAAGATCTACAAAATTTTTAATTGCTCCAATATAATTACCTAAATGCAAATTACCAGTTGGCTGAACACCAGAAAATATTTTTTTAGCCATAAATCAATACTTTAATTTAATATCTGATATTTTGAAAGCTTTAGTAATGATCGATATCATAATATAAATTATTAATGTTAAAATCACAACAACGAGCATAGCCACTAACTTATAACCACTTTCAAAAGCTAGGTATTCTTGGTTCAGATTAATTAGATAATAAAATATTAATGATGTTATCAATGAAACCAAGACAATTCTAATAAAAGAAATAATAATATCTAATTTAAAGTTAAAATAATTTTTATAAATTAAATAAAACAATAACAATAACGAGTTTAACCAGGATGATATCGACGTTGCTATAGGAATTATTATAAAGCCAATTTTACTGAAAAAATATAAGCTTATAATTATATTTAAAATTACAGAAATTACTGAAAAGTAAAATGGAATTTTAGTATTTTGTCTTGCAAAAACAAAACTTGAAAAAACTTTAATAAATGCAAATGCAGGCAGTCCTAGGGCAAAATAAAAAAGTGCATTGGCTGAATTTTTAACACTTAAAGTATTAAAAGAACCGTATCCAAAAAGCGAGGATGTAATTTCTTCTGATGCAATTAACAATGCAAGAGTTGCTGGAACACTTAAAAATAAACTAAGCTCAAGTGATTTATTTTGAATTCGGTTTATTTTATATTTGTTATTTTCTTTAACATATCTGCTAAGGTTGGGAAGCAATATTGTGCCTATTGCTATTCCAGCTATAGCCAGATTAATTTGATAAATTCTGTCTGCATAATATAAATAAGAGACTGCACTTGCTTGAAATGATGCAATAATTGTTCCAACTAGAATATTAATTTGAGTTACACCGGAGGAAAAAATACTTGGTAAAAGTTTAGTAAAAAATAACTTTACATTTTTAGTTAGTCTAAATTTTAATGACATATTTAAACTAACAAAGTTTTTAACAAACCAGATCAGCAATAAAAATTGGATTATTCCGGAAATAGTTACTCCATAAGCTAAATATTTTACAAGATCATCGTTTAAATATCTGCCAAAAAATAATATAAAAATTAAAATTATATTTAAGACTATCGGTGCCGCAGCTGATAGTGCAAACTTATTATGCGAATTTAGTATTGCTGCAAAAAAAGATGCTAGACTTATAAAAAATAAAAAAGGAAATGTTATCCTAGTTAGATAAATTGTAAGTTCAAGTTTTTCAGAATTTTCTGTAAAGCCCGGAGCAATTAAAAGTACGAACCATGGCATAAAAATTTCAATAATTAAAATTAAAAAAAGTAAGCCAATTATTAGAATATTATATATTTCGTTTGCAAATTTTTGTGAGGGCGATTTACCTTTTGTAAGTTCTGCTGAATACAGGGGTACAAACGCAGCATTAAATGTTCCCTCTGAAAACAATCTTCTGAAAGTATTTGGTATTCTAAAAGCAACAAAAAATGCATCAGCTATTGGACCAGACCCCAAAAATATTGCTATAAATAAGTCCCGCAAATATCCAAGAACTCTACTTAATAAAGTGAAGAAACTAAATGTCCCGGTTGACTTAATTAGATTCATAAATCATATTAGTCTTAATTTAGTTCTATTTGTATAGCTAATTATATTTAAATGAAAAAAAATAAAATTGAACATTATTCAGATAAAGAGGCATTAGAATTTCATAATAATAATAAATCTGGAAAAATCGAGATTGTTTCCTCAAAACCAATGACAACTAAAAGAGACTTAGCTCTTGCCTATTCTCCAGGTGTAGCCGCACCTGTAAAAGCCATTTATAAAAATCCTGACTTAGCTTATGATTACACTACAAAAGGTAATCTTGTTGCAGTAATTAGTAATGGATCTGCAATATTGGGCTTGGGAAATTTAGGTGCAATCGCGTCTAAACCAGTGATGGAAGGAAAAGCTGTTTTATTCAAAAGATTTGCTGATATAGACTCAATAGATTTAGAAATTGACTCAAATGATTCGGATGAAATTATTAGATCTATTAAGAATTTCTCAAAAAGTTTTGGAGGTATTAATCTTGAGGATATTGCTGCTCCAGACTGTTTTATAATCGAGAAAAAATTAAAAGAGATTTTAGACATCCCTGTTTTTCATGATGACCAACATGGGACTGCAATTATTACATGTGCTGCATTAATTAATGCAATCGATATAGCAAAAAAAGATATTAAAAAAATTAAGGTTGTAGTTAATGGTGCGGGAGCCTCGGCAATGGCATGTACAAACCTTTTTATTAAAACTGGCGTTTCAAGTAAAAATATTACGATGTTAGATAGAAAAGGAGTGATATATAAAAAACGCGATGGTCTTAATCAATGGAAATCTGCTTTTGCTATAGATACAAAAGATAGAACGTTAAAAGATGCGATTAAAAATGCAGATGTATTTTTGGGTCTCTCGTCCGCCGGAGTTTTAAAGAAGGATATGGTCAAGTTGATGTCTAAAAATCCAATTATTTTTGCTTGTGCCAATCCAGACCCTGAGATAACTCCAGAAGAAATAGAAGAAGTAAGAAAAGATGCAATAGTTGCTACTGGAAGATCTGATTACCCTAATCAAGTAAACAATTTAATTGGCTTTCCTTATATTTTTAGAGGAGCACTGGACGTAAGAGCAAAAACAATAAATGAAGAGATGAAGGTTGCAGCTGTGAAAGCAATCGCTTCTTTAGCAAGAGAACGTGTTCCAGATGAAGTTGTTGCAGCTATGGGTGGGGAAAGACCGACCTACGGGAGAGAATATATTATACCTTCTACATTTGATCCGAGATTAATTAGTGTCATACCTGTTGCGGTTGCTAAAGCAGCAATTAAAACTGGAGTTGCAAGAAAGAAAATTGATAATTTTAATATTTACTCCGAGCAACTTAAACAAAGACTTGATCCCTCAGTTACGATTATGCAGGGAATAAATAATCAAATTAAAAAAACTCAGAAGAAAGTTGTTTTTGCTGATGGTGAAGATGAAAATACTCTAAAAGCAGCTATTGCATTTAAAAATGCAGGTTTAGGAATACCTTTAATTGTTGCAAAAGAAGAAATTATTAAAAAAAAACTAAAAGAGATTGGCTACAGTGAAAACTTTAATATTGAAATTGTGAATGCGAAAAAAAATAAAGTTTTGAGAGAAAAGTACATAAAATTTCTGTTTAATAAATTACATAGGAAAGAAGGTTTACTCGAAAGAGATTGTGATAAAATGACCAGAAACGACAGGGTAATGTGGGCTTCATGTATGGTTGAGTGTGGAGATGCAGATGCAATGGTTACTGGTAATACTAGACGATATTCTCAATCATTAAAAAAAATAACAAAAGTTATTGATGCTAGACCAGGTGAGATAATGTTTGGACTAAATATGGTAGTCAGTAAAGGTAAAACTGTTTTCATAGCTGACACAACAGTTCACGAGTATCCTACATCAAAACAGTTGGCAGAGATTGCAAAATCTGCTGCAAGAGTTGTGAGATTGTTCGGTTTTGATCCAAAAGTTGCTTTCTTATCTCACTCTACATTCGGTCAGCCTATTACCAGCAGAACAAAACATATAATAGATGCCGTTGATATTTTACAAAAAATGAATGTCGATTTTAAATTTGATGGAGATATGCAACCAGATGTGGCACTTAATACTGAATATAAAGAACTTTATCCGATGTCGGAAATTGTTGGAAACGCAAACGTGCTAATAATGCCAGGACAGCATAGTGCAGCTATCTCTTACAAATTAATGAAAACTTTGGGAGATGTTAAGGGTATAGGCCCTTTATTGATTGGGTTAGGTAGAGCAATTGAAGTTGCACCTCTAAGATCTTCAACATCAGATATACTAAACCTTGCATCTGTAGCAGCATACTCAGCAGGTGTAATTAATTATGGAAAAATAAATTAAGAAAATGTTAACAGAATTATTGCTGTTAATAATTTTATATTTTACATTTCTTTGGGCTACTGCTTGGATTAGATATTTTAATAATTTAGATGCGAGATTTGGCGATACTATTTGGAGGTGGAGTTACGATTATCCGGTTAAAGGAAAAAGAGATATTTCAAACTTAGATGATGAAAATTTCGTAATACTCAGAAGGAAAAGAAATCGTGCAGTTACAATAATGTATTGGATTTTTTTTCTAAGTTTTATAATTTTTATGTCTTTTATAAGTAAAATTTTATTTTTAATTTTAAATTAGTTTTTTTGTATTCTTAAATCCTCAACTAATAGAATACTGGCAACGACTTTATCTACATCTAATATTGATTTAGCTTCTTGAATAACTTGTTTCATCTCATCCTTATCTTGTGCAATACCATATATATAAATTTTCTTTTTATAAGTATCTATATTGTAATTTGTAGATTTAATTTTTTTGTTTACAATCATTGCAGTTCTCAATTGGCTTGTAATTAGTAGATCTTTGGCTGATTGTTTAAAATTAAATTCCTCTTTAATGATTATATTATTTTTGACTGATCTCACACCATTAGTTTCCCAAGCCATTTTTGTAATTTGTAGTTTTTCTTCAGGATCTTCGACTTTTCCAGTAATAAAAATTCTGCCATCAAGTACTTTTGTATTTATTGATAAAACATATTTTTTATCTTTAAGAAGCAATCTTGAGGATAGATTTTTTTGCATTATATTATCGTCTATTTGTGTGCCTATTGATCTTGGATCTAAAGCCACACTTACTCCAGTTCCAAATATTCCTTGGGAAGATGTACCAACACAACTCGTTATTAAGAATAATAATAATATTTTAAAAGTAATATTAACTTTCATTTTTTATATTTAAGCAAAAATTATAGATTTCTTTCTTGGAAATCTTTTTATTTTTACTAATTATTTTTATTATATCTTTTATACTAGATTTTTTAATTAATTTTTTAATTTTTTTCTTATCCTCAGCATCCAAAAAATTCTCGTCGTCTGAAGCTAATGGAGAAAAAACCAATGTAATCTCACCCTTAAGGTTCATATTAACTTTATCAATATCAATTACATCGAACCGAATATATTCCTCATATAATTTTGTTATTTCCTTACAAATTACAAGTTTTCTTTTAGAAAAGTATTTCTTAATTTCGGTTTTCTTTTTATCAAACTTTTTCGCAGATATAAAAAAAACTATTGAACAGTTCAAATTTGCTAATGTCTTAAAATCATTCTCTAATTCATTTTTCTTTTCTGGAAAAAAACCATAAAAAAAATATTTACCAGTAAATCCACTAACTGAAAAAGCAGCCGCAACAGAACTGGCTCCTGGAACACTATAAATTTTTATATTTTCTTTAATCGCTTCATTTACTAAGACAGATCCAGGATCAGAAACACATGGTGTTCCAGCATCAGATATTAATGAAATAATTTTATCAGACTTTAGTAAACCAATTAATTTTCCAATGTTTTTTTTCTCATTAAATTTATGATTTGATATAAGTTTATTTTTAATCTTATATTTTTCTAGTAACTTTTTTGAAACTCTTGTATCTTCACAAACTATAAGGTGTGATTGGCTTAAAACATCTATTGCTCTAAAAGAAATATCAGAAAGATTGCCAATTGGTGTGGAAACAACATAAAGACCATTTTCTAACTTATTTTTGTTAAAATCAGTGAATGAAATCATTACTTATTATAATTATAATAAACATAATAAAATGAAAGAATTTAATAAAAAAATACTGAAAATCTTATTTGTTTTTATCGTTTCAATTAATTCAGCAAGTTCTGAAGAAGTTGTTAAAATTGGTTTACTAGTGCCACTGTCAGGTGAGTCATCGTATGTAGGCAAATCAATAATTCAGTCTGTAAGACTAGGAATTAATAAAATTAATAATGATAGATTGCTAGTTGTACCAAGAGATACAAAATCTGATCAAGCTACAACATTGAAAATTGTAGATGAGCTATATTCTGAGGGAACAAAAATTTTTATTGGCCCAGTATTTAATAAAAATTTGAAAGAATTAGATAAATTTCAAGATGCTACATTTTTATCTTTTACAAATAAAATTCTTGGTAATCCAAATAATGTTATTAGCTCCGGCATTAATGCCAAATCTCAATTTGATGCAATTAAAAAATATCTTGAAATGAATGATTTAGATGGCACTTTAGTTTTGATACCTAAAAAAAGTTTTAAAGAGGAAGTTGAGGAGGCGATAATTAAATCTAAACTAAAAACAAAAAAGATATTTTATTACGATGCAGAACCTACTAAACTTACAAAACAAATTGAAAAAGTAACAAGATATAAAATTAGAAAAAGGAACCTTGAGGATGAAATAAAAAGAGTTGAAAACTCAGATGAAGATAACAAGGAAAGAAAGCTCGAAATATTAAATAAAAAAGATACTCTTGGTAGAATTGGTTATGACTCAATTATAATTGCAGACTTTAATGAAAGTTTAAAAAGTGTCACAACATCATTGTTATATACTGATGTATCTCCAAAAAAAGTTGCTTTTGTATCTTTAAATCAGTGGTTTGATGAGACTCTGTTTAGAGAAAAAACATCACAACCAATTGCATTCCCTTCAATTAATAGAGAAAATTACTTTAGTTTTAGGGATGATTATAAGAAAATTTATAATGAAAGTCCCAGTCAAATAGGAATTCTTGGATATGATTTGATTGGATTAATTTACTATTTACTTTTAAAAAATGATTTTGAAGTTAACAACAAATTATTTACTCAAGATAATAGATTTAAAGGCGTATCAGGGGTATTTGAAATAAATAATCAAAAGATTAATCATATTCTCACATTTTACCTCGTAGAAGATGGTAAGTTTAAAAAAATTTTCTAATCTTTTTAAAAGCTTTTGACCTATGGTCAATTTTGAATTTTAATGATGGTTTCATTTGACCAAAAGTAATTTTTTTTCCATTTGGGATAAAAATTGGATCATAACCAAAGCCGTTTTTTCCCTTTTTAAAATTTGATATTTTTCCATCTACTTTTCCAATTGATTGAAATGTTTTAAAATTTTTACCATATATTGTGATAGCGCAAATAAACCTTGCCTTAATTTTTTTCTTTTTCCAAAATTTATTTTTTTGATTTAGTTTTCTGTAAACTTTTTTAATAGCAAGATTAAAATTATTTTTTTTGCCTCCCCATCTTGCTGAGTATATGCCTGGTGATTTGTCTAAAAGATCAATTTCAAGACCTGAATCATCAGCTATACAAATTTTTTTTGATTTTTTAGAAAAATATCTAGCCTTAATTAATGAATTCTGTAAAAAAGTTTTCCCAGTTTCTTTTGGACTAGGTAAATTAAAAGAGCTTGTTGTAAAAATCTTTACTTTTTTTGGAAGTAAAGCCCTAATTTCCCTTACTTTTCCTTTATTATTTGATCCTATAAGAACTTCAGTAATTTTTTTAATTTTCATCTAGTAATTTAATATTTTCTTACCATATAGATTATTATGGAAAAAGAAGAAATTGGAAATAAAGACCAAAATAATACTGAAGAAGTCATTAAAGATAAATCTGAAATTAAAAATTCTGAAGAGAAAGAAGTTAAAAAACAACAAACTCCCGAAGAGAAAATTAAAGATCTAGAAGATAAGGTTACAAGAATATATGCAGATATGGAAAATCAGAGAAGAAGATATGAAAAAGAAAAAGAAGAGGCCTTTGAATACGGTGGTTTTTCTTTTGCAAGAGAATCTTTGAATTTAATTGATAATTTAGAAAGATCAAAAGTAGCTCTTCAAAATGATAACGAATTAAAAAATACCGAAGCTTTAAAAAAAATTATAGAGCATTTGGAGATCATCAATAAAGATATGTTATCCATTCTAAAAAAAAATAATATTGAAGTCATTAAGTCAATCAAAGAAAAACTTGATCCGAATTTTCATCAAGCAATGATGGAGGTTGAAGATGACGCGAAAGATCCAGGCACAATAGTTCAAGAAATTCAAAAAGGTTTTATGATGAAGGATAGGCTTTTAAGACCAGCTTTAGTTTGTGTATCTAAAAAAACCCAAAAAAGTAATGAAAATTCAGAAAAAAATGAACAAAAAGAGGTAAATAATGACAAAAAATAGGGAGTTCAAAGCTTGTAGATTAAAAAATAACTCCTATATGAGTTTCATTATTAAAAATTTATGAGCAAAGTAATTGGAATAGACTTAGGAACAACAAACTCTTGTGTGGCCATAATGGATGGTACTCAAGCTAAAGTATTAGAAAATGCAGAAGGAGCTAGAACTACTCCCTCGGTAGTCGCTTTTACCGACACTGAAGAAAAGTTAATAGGACAGCCAGCTAAAAGACAGGCAGTTACAAACCCTGAAAATACAATTTTTGCAGTTAAAAGATTGATTGGAAGAAACTTTGAAGATCCAACTGTGAAAAAAGATTTAGAAACTGCACCTTTTAAAATTATTAATTCTGATAAAGGCGATGCATGGATTGAGTCTAAGGGAAAAAAATATTCACCTTCTCAAATTTCAGCATTTGTACTACAGAAAATGAAGGAAACAGCAGAAAAATATTTGGGACAAGAGGTCTCCAAAGCTGTCATAACAGTTCCTGCATACTTTAATGATGCTCAAAGACAGGCAACAAAAGATGCTGGAAAAATTGCTGGTTTAGAAGTTTTAAGAATTATAAATGAACCAACCGCTGCCTCACTAGCTTATGGCTTAGATAAAAAAAAACAAAATAAAAAAATTGCTGTTTACGACTTGGGTGGAGGTACATTCGATGTGTCAATTCTAGAATTAGGTGATGGGGTATTTGAGGTAAAATCTACAAATGGAGATACTTTTTTAGGTGGTGAGGATTTTGACAATACTATTGTTGATTACTTATTAAATGAATTCAAAAAAGAAAATGGTATAGATTTAAAATCAGATAAACTAGCACTACAGAGATTAAAAGAGGCAGCTGAAAAAGCTAAAATAGAATTATCCTCAGCAACACAAACTGAAATAAATTTGCCGTTCATAACTGCTGACAAAACTGGTCCAAAACATATAAATTTAAAAATGACTAGAGCAAAACTTGAGGCTTTAGTTGAAGAACTTATTACGAGAACTATTCCTCCTTGTAAGACCGCTCTTAAAGATGCTGGATTATCAGCTGGTGAAATTGATGAGGTAGTATTAGTCGGAGGAATGACGAGAATGCCGAAAGTTGTTGAGGAGGTAAAAAACTTTTTTGGTAAAGAACCAAATAAATCAGTTAATCCTGACGAAGTAGTCGCTATGGGAGCCGCAATACAAGCAGGTGTTCTTCAAGGTGATGTAAAAGATGTACTTTTATTAGATGTCACTCCTTTATCACTAGGTATTGAAACATTAGGTGGTGTATCTACTAAATTGATTGATAAAAATACTACTATTCCAACAAAGAAAAGCCAGGTATTTTCTACTGCAGAGGACAACCAGCCAGCGGTATCTATAAGAGTATTGCAAGGTGAAAGAGAAATGGCTGCAGATAATAAAATTTTAGGTAACTTTGAATTAGTTGGTATAGCGCCAGCACCTAGAGGTGTCCCTCAAATTGAAGTGACTTTTGATATAGACGCAAATGGAATTGTGAATGTTTCAGCTAAGGATAAAGGTACAGGTAAAGAACAAAAAATCCAGATACAAGCATCTGGTGGTTTAAGTGATGAAGAGATCAATAAAATGGTAAAAGAAGCTGAAGCAAATAAAGATGCGGATAAGAAAAAAAGAGAAGCTGTAGATGCTAGAAACCAGGCAGATACTTTAATTCACTCTACAGAGAAAAATTTAAAAGAGCATGGGGCAAAAGTTTCTGAAGCGGACAAGAAAGCAATTGAAACTGCTGCTTCTAATTTAAGAAATGCATTAAAAGGAACAGATATTGAGGAAATTAAAAAGAAAACACAAGAATTAGTTCAATCTTCAATGAAATTAGGTGAAGCAATTTATAAATCCCAACAAAGTGCTAAACCTGGAGATGCACCAAAAGATAATAAACCAGAAGGAAAAAAAGACGATAACGTTGTTGATGCAGACTTTGAAGAAGTAAAAGACGAGAATAAAGAAAAAAGCGCGTAAGTTTTTACAACTATTTGTCTATAATTATTTATGGCAAAAAGAGATTACTACGAAGTCTTAGGCATTAATAAAAGTGCGTCAGCGGACCAAATTAAATCAGCTTATCGTAAATTAGCGGTTAAATATCATCCTGATAAAAATAAAGGTGATAAGGCTTCTGAGGAGAAATTTAAAGAAGCTTCGGAAGCGTATCATATTTTATCAAATGCTGAGAGAAAGCAAAATTATGATAATTTTGGTCACGCAGCGTTTGAAAATGGTGGAGGAGGCAGAGGAGGGTTTGGAAATTTTGATTTCTCTAGTAGCTTTTCAGATATTTTTGAAGACTTTTTTGGAGAGGGTTTCGGTGGCGGCAGAAGATCTAGAAGATCAAATAATAGAGGCTCAGATCTTAGATATGATTTATCTATAACATTAGAAGAAGCATATTCTGGTAAAAAACAGGATATAAAATTTTCAACATCTGAAAAATGTAACACTTGTAAAGGTTCTGGATCTAAACCTGGGACAAATGCAAGCTCATGTTCAATGTGTGGAGGTCACGGTCAAGTGCGATCAAGTCAGGGATTTTTTACTGTCCAGCAAACATGCCCTCAATGCTCAGGTTCTGGTGAACAAATAACAAATCCGTGTTCAGAGTGTAGTGGACAAGGAAAAAGACAAGCATCTAAAAGATTGTCAGTTACAATCCCAAAAGGAGTTGATGATGGAACGAGAATAAGACTTTCAGGGAAGGGAGAAGCAGGAACTAAGGGAGCTGGAAGTGGAGATTTATATCTATTTATAAATGTTTACTCTCACGACTTATTCAAAAGATCGGATGAAAATTTATTTTTTGAATGTCCAATATCAATTGCAGATGCTGCTCTTGGTACCTCAATAGAAATTCCTACAATAGATGGTGGTAAAGCAAAAATAAAAATACCAGCTGGAACACAAAGTGGTAAACAGTTTAGATTAAAGGGTAAAGGTATGCCTTATATGAGAGGCAGCGGAAATGGAGATCTTTATATCCAAGTTAATACTGAAGTACCTATTTCTTTAAACAGAGAGCAGAAAGAGTTACTTGAAAAATTTAGAGAAATTGAAAATGAAAAATCAAACCCAAGTATTAAAAAATTCTTCCAAAAAGCAAAAAGTTTTTGGAAAAATTAAATTATGGGTTTAGAGGAAATAGTTCCAGCAATAGCTTTAATTGCAGTTTTATTCCTAGTTCTTCCAGGTTTCATTAGCTCCAATTCAAAAAAAAAGTTATTTTTTAAAAACTTAGGTATTTGGGCTATAATTGTATTATCAGTTGTGATACTTTCTTATCTTATCTTCAAATGAAAAAAATTAATTTAGCTATAACAGGTTGTTTAGGTAGAATGGGTCAACAGCTCATTAAATCTGCTAAATCAGATAAGGTATTTAAGCTTGTCACTCTTACTGAAAGTCGATTAATTAAAAAAAAAATTTCAGGCATTAAACCAAGCTTGAATGATTTAAACTCATTTAAAAAAGTAAGTTTAATAATTGATTTCACAGTTCCTAAGTGCACTTTTGAAGTTCTTAAAATAGCTCAAAAGCTTAAAAAAAGAGTAGTAATAGGAACCACTGGATTTAGCAAAAAAGAGGAAGAATTGATTAAAAAATACTCAAAAAAAATACCAATTTTAAAGGCTGGTAATATGAGTTTAGGTATAAATCTTTTAATGTATTTAACCGAAATTACATCAAAGTCACTAGGAAACAATTTTCTAAGTAAGGTTTTTGAAGTTCATCATAAACATAAAAAAGATCATCCGTCTGGTACAGCTTTAATGCTTGGTAAAGGTATTGCTGATGGTAAAGGGAAAAATTTATATAAAATAATGGGCAAAAAATATTTTAACAAAAAAACATTTCCTTACTCAAAAAAAATCAATTTTAATTCACTAAGAAAAGGCGAAGTTGTGGGTGAACATGAGGTAAAATTTTCAAGTGGAAAAGAAATAATAACTCTAAATCATGAAGCATTTGACAGAGCTTTATACTCTGAGGGAGCGTTAACTGCTGCAAAATGGCTTACAAATAAAAAACCAGGTCTTTATTCAATGAGAGATGTTTTAAATTTTAAATAGTTAATGAATGAAGCAAGCAAAGTTAAAATAATACTTAAAACATTAAATAAGATTTATCCAAAAACATCCGTACCTCTAAAACATAGAAATAATTTTACTTTATTAGTATCGGTTTTACTCTCAGCTCAATGTACTGATGTAAATGTTAATAATGTAACTAAAAATATTTATCCAAAGTATAATAAACCTGAACATTTTGTGAAATTGGGAAGAAAAAAAATTGAAAGATTAATCAGAAGTATTGGAATATTTAGAATAAAAGCGAAGAGTATATATAATCTCTCAAAAACCTTAGTTGAAAAGTATAAAGGCAAAGTACCTAAAACTTTTAAGGAATTGGAGGAACTTCCAGGTGTTGGACACAAAACTGCAAGCGTTGTGATGGCACAAGGTTTTGGTCATCCAGCTTTTCCTGTCGATACTCATATTCACCGACTAGCACAAAGATGGGGACTTACTAATGGTAAAAACGTTGTTCAAACAGAAAAAGATCTTAAAAGAGTATTTCCAATGAAATATTGGAATAAATTACATCTTCAAATAATTTTCTATGGGAGAGAGTATTGTAGAGCTAGAGAATGCTTCGGAATAACTTGTAAAATTTGTACTAGTTGTTATCCTAATAGAAAAAAACCAATCAAAACTAAGAAAGCTTGATATGAAAATTTTAGGTATAGGAAACGCAATAGTAGACGTGATTTGTAAAGTTGGAGATGACTTTATAACTAAAAATGAATTAACAAAAAGCACTATGAAACTCATATTTAATGAAAGCGAGTTCAAAAAATTACTCTCAAATCTTAAAATAGAAAAAACAGTTTCGGGTGGATCAGTTGCAAATTCTATTGTTGGATTATCGCAACTTGGAAACGAGGTTGGATTTATTGGCAAGGTTAATGACGATGAACTTGGCAGTAAATATGAGGATGGTCTGAAGCAAGAAAATGTTAAATATTTTTACTCAAAGAAAAAAGAAGATTTGCCCACTGGAACTTGCTTAATTTTAGTTACTCCAGACTCAGAAAGAACAATGTGCACTTTTTTAGGAACAGCGGGTAAAATAAATGAAAATGATGTTAATTCAGATGCAATTAAACAAAGTCAAACAATCCTTTTAGAGGGATATCTGTGGGACGAAGGAGAACCAAAAAAAGCTTTTGAAAAAGCAATTCTCAGCGCAAACAAAGTAGCGATGTCTTTATCAGATCAATTTTGTGTCGATCGACATAAACCTCATTTTTTAGAGTTAGTAAAAAATAAAATAGATATAACATTCGCCAATGAGCAAGAAATTATGTCTTTAATAAATGCAAAATCTTTTGATGAAGTAATAAATTTTTCAAAATCGCTTAATAAAATAATCGTATTAACTAGAGGTGAAAAAGGTGCGGTAGCTATTAATGGAAAAGAAATTGTTGAGTGTGGTGTACAAAAAGGCCTAAAAATTGTTGATCTAACAGGTGCTGGAGATCTTTTCGCTGCAGGTTTTTTACACGGGTACGTTAATAAAATGTCTTTAAAAGATAGCCTCATAAAAGGTACTGAAATGTCCTCTAAAGTTATTCAACAAATTGGGGCTAGACTGTAAAAATTATTTTTTTTGTCTTTTAAAGCTACCTTTTCCTTTTTTAGGCTTAACCACCCTGGGTTTATAACGCTTTGACATCAAATTTTTTGCTACTAAATTTTTTTTTTTCATTTAAATTTTATAACCATCTTTTGAACTGATTAAAAAATTATCATCTTTAAATGTATCTTTAATTTTTTTTCTTAATCTATAAATATGAGTTTCAACTGTATGTGTCTCTAAGTTTTCTGAATACCCCCAAACTTCTTTTTGTAATATATCAATACTTTGGGGAGTTTTCCGTGTATTTAAAAATAAAATAATTTCAGTTTCTCTTTCTGTTAATTTTAAATCTTTTTTTTGGTAGGACATAATTCTTGAGTTTAAATCTATTTTGTATTGTTTAATTTCAAAATTAGATTGGAAACTATATTTTTGTTTTAACAAACTTATATTTATTTTTTCAATTAAATCTAAAATTTTTAAAGGTAGCTGATTCAGAATAATAAAATTTTTAGTATCTGTATTATTAGATATTTTTCTATCTGAAATTATTAAATGGTTACTTGACCCATTTTCTTTTACTAATTCATTCTCACTTTTGCGATATATTATTTCAAATTTTAGAAATTCTTTTAACTCTAAAAGAATATTATACAAACCTTTTAAATTTAATATAATGACTTTTGATTGAGACATTTACTTAATTTATGCTAATACGTTTAAAAAATAAAGATAGATTAAATATAGACGAATTTTCTTTTAAATGCTGTATAGGTAAAAAAGGCCTTAAAACAAAAAAGCTTGAAGGAGATTTTAGTACCCCTAAAGGAACTTTTTTATTAAAAAAACTTTACTACAGATCCGATAGATTTAAAAAAATAAATACTGTACTTCAAAAAAAACAAATAAAAAAAAAAATGGGTTGGTGTAACGATCCAAAACATAAACAATACAATTCACTCATAAAAACGACTAAAAAAATTAAACATGAAAAATTATTTAGAAAAGATCAAAAGTATGATTTGGTGATTATTATAGACTATAATTTAAATAAAACTGTTCCATTCAAAGGTAGTGCCATATTTATACACCTTACAAAAAACTATAAACCTACAGCTGGATGTATTGCGCTAAGTAAAAATGATATGCTAGTGCTTCTTAAAATAATTAACAAAAAAACTAAAATTAGAATTTATTAAATTCTCTTTCCCATTATTTTTGATCCAACTCTTATAAATGTTGCAGAATGTTTTAAAGCCTCTTTATAGTCATCAGACATACCCATACTCAAATTTTTCATATTTAAAGTTGCAGCAATAGATTTCATTTTTACGAAAAATGGTGTGGTATCATCAACAAAAGGAGGTATACACATCAACCCAATTATATCTAGATCAAATCTTTTTTTTATATCTGAATAAAACTTTGAAACTTCCTCACATCCTACGCCACCTTTTTGTTCTTCATCCCCGATGTTAATTTGTATAAAAACTTTTGGTCTAAAATTTTTTTTGACTTGCTCGTTTGCAATTTTATCTGCCAATTTAATACTATCTAAACCGTGAATATAATCAAAAAGTGGTAAACAAAATTTAACTTTATTTGATTGTAATTTTCCAATTAAATGTAGATTAATATCTTTCCGCGCTGCTTTGATCGGCTCCCATTTCTCAAGTGCCTCTTGAACTTTATTTTCGCCAAAGTGTTTATGCCCAAATTCTATTAATGGTTCAATTTTATTCATTCCAAAAGTTTTTGTGACAACTATAAGCTGGCTATCAGGATTGATTTCTTGAATTTCTTTTTTAATTAATATTAAATTCTCTTTTGAATTATGCATAAGTATTTAGAAATTTATTATTTCATAGACAAATTTAATTTTAAAGAGTTATCAGAAATTAAAAAGAAAATTAATATCATATTTAGAGACTATAATAGAGTAATAAAAGAAAATGAAATTTTGGAAACTAAGTATTTTTGTAAAAAAAAGGGTTTCAATTTATTTTTAGCTAACAATATGCGGGTTGCTATAAAGCTAAATTTGAATGGTGTATATCTTCCTGCTTTTAATAGGAACCTTAACTACAAAAATGCATCTTTCAATAAGAATTTTATGATAATAGGATCGGCACATAATCCTAAAGAAATTAAAATTAAGGAAAAACAAAACTGCAAAAAAATATTTATTAGTCCCATATTTAAAAGTGAAAAAAATAATAATTATCTTGATACAATCAAATTTAACTTATTAGCAAACCAAACAAAAAAGCAAATTATAAGTCTTGGCGGAATTAACTCAAAAAATTTTAGAAAAATTAAATTAACCAAATCTTGTGGATTTGCATCAATATCTTGGATAAAAAAAAACGGCCTAAATAAAATTTAGGCCGTTTTATAGAATTATTGTCTTTCGACGCAATTAGAATGAGAATCCTACTGCTAATTCTGTTACTTCGTCAGATAATGCATTCGCATCCCAACCTGGGTTATCAGTATCAGTCATATAACCTTTTACTGACATTGATCCCATTGAGTAAGCAAATTGAATTGAAGTAGACTTCATTTCTACATCTGCAATTGTACCATCGTCCTGAGCATCGTAAGTTTCTTTCAACTCACCCCAAGAGATTGAGAAATTGTCGTTTACGTTTGCAGCAATTGACATTTTCTCGTACTCAAATATACCACCAGCTGTTGTGTAAAGCTTAGCTGTATTAGCAGCCTCAGCACCACCAGTTCTTGAGTTTGCAGTTCTTGTACCAGTTGATAATGCGTTATCAGCACCACCAGTTTGGTAACCGATAGATACAGGACCAGCTGAGTAGCTCACATGCCATGTAGCATTCATTGAGTCACCAGTTGCACCACCAGCGTCACCGTCTCTTGACTTCTCGCTTGCGTATGCACCAGCAGAAATACCCATACCTGATACTTTAACACCAAGACCTTGACCTGAAGACCAAATGTTTGATGCACCAGCAGAAACACCACCATCAGTTACTGCAGCATCGTCAGCTTCTGGAGCGTATTCAGCCATTACTGATGCGCTGAATCCAGCAACATCAAATGATGGAGACATGTACATGATTTGGCCGTTGTCCATTGAAGCACCGATGTTATCGATAGCTGTAGATGTTTTCATACCGTCGTGATTTTCTTCGTAAGCTCTTGGAGTTACATCATCATATGCTTGACCAACACCACCATAACCAGTACCAACGAGAATTGTTCCCATTGATCCCATAGTTAGTGAAGTCCAAGAAGATGAAAGTGTAGCACTCTCAGTTAAAAGTAATGAACCAGTTGCTGTCCAACCATTGTCCATTTCTCCGCTTACAGACATATTAAAGTCAGCTTCATAACCGATACCATCAGTTGTTGAAGTTCCAACTTCTTCAGATGACCAAGTGTAACCAACGTTACCAGTTAAACTTGCATCAGCTGCGATTGCAGAACTTGCAACTAAAGATGTTCCTAAAGCTGTAAGTCCGATTTTTCTTAGTTTATTCATACTAAACTCCTTTGTTTTTATATTCATATATGAATGTTGGTTTTATATACTTAGAGAAGGTTCTTTTTTCCAAAACTTAAGAAAAATCAATATTTTTTAAACAAGTGTTGTAATTTTACAACAAAAAAACTATTGATTTTGTTGATTTTTTTTCGATCTGAAAATAACAAAGCAAAACTAAATTAATCTAATAATTCTAAGTGTTTTTTTCAATTTAAGGGTTAAAAACTTTATAAAATAGATAAATGCAAAAAATATTTTACTTAATTATTATTTTATTTCTTAGCTCTTGCGGAAAAGATATGTTCACATTCCCTTCAGCAAAAGATGTGCCTATAGATGTAAATGAAAGAGTTGAAAAAAATATTGAGGAAGGAAGAGGTATATCATTTGGTGGGCCAAAAAATCAGGGTGGGGTTTTTGATTTCGCCTCATCGAATGAAATGTGGAGGGCATCAATAGAAGTATTAGACTTTGTTAGTTTTACTAATGCAAGTTATTCAGGAGGAATTATAATAACAGATTGGTTTTCTGGAAATAATGAAGATCAAGGAACTATTTTAAGAGAATTGAAAATTACAGTCAGGTTTCTCAGCAACGAAATTAGAGCAGATGGTTTAAAAGTAATTGTTCATGAAAAACTTTGCAGTTCGACAGACAAAAATGATTGTCAAATTCAAAAAATTGAAAGTGAAATTACTAATCAAATAAAACTTGCAATTTTAAAAAGAGCCTCAATTTTTAAAGAACAAGGAGACAAAGCAAACGCAGATGCTGTTAAAAAGTATAGAAAAGGATCAAAAAATAAAAAGGTTGGTAAAACACCAAAAGATTATAATTAAGCTGTTTTTATTTGTTTAAATAATGGAAAGATACAATTTTAAAAAAATTGAAAGCAAATGGCAAAAATTTTGGGAAAAAAATAAATCTTTTAAATCAGAGCTGAATAAAAATAAAAAAAAATTCTACTGCCTTGAAATGTTTCCTTATCCATCAGGAAAAATACATATGGGTCATGTTAGAAATTATACAATAGGCGATGTTCTATCAAGATTTAAAACTATGAAAGGATACAATGTGCTTCATCCTATGGGATGGGACTCCTTTGGTATGCCAGCTGAAAACGCTGCTAGAGAAAACAATCTTCACCCAAAGGAATGGACAGAAAAAAATATTTCTGTAATGAAAAAACAACTAAAAAAATTGGGTTTATCTATTGATTGGGACAGAGAAATATCAACTTGTTCAGAGGATTACTATAAGCATCAACAATTATTTTTTATTGAATTATACAATAAAGGCTTAGTTTATAGGAAAGAAAATTACGTCAATTGGGATCCTGTTGATGAAACTGTTTTAGCTAATGAGCAAGTGATTGATGGCAAAGGGTGGCGATCAGGAGCTGCAGTAGAGAGAAAAAAATTAAGTCAATGGTTTTTTAATATTTCAAAATTTTCTGATCAACTTTTAGATGGACTGAATACTTTAGACAACTGGCCGAATAAAGTTAAGACTATGCAAAAAAATTGGATTGGAAAGTCTTTTGGTTGTGAAATAAATTTTAAAATAGACGGCAATTTACCAATAAAACAAATAAAATGTTTTACAACTCGGCCGGATACGTTGTTCGGTTTTTCCTTTTTGGCTGTATCGGTTGATCATCCAATTTCTGAATTCTTTAATAAAGATCAAAAATTTATTGATTTTAAAAACGAATGCTCAAAGACTGGTACAACTGAGGAGTCAATCGCACTAGGTGAAAAAATAGGCTTTATGACAGATTTAGTTGCAGAAAACCCGTTAAACCCTGACGAAAAAGTGCCAGTATATTTTGCAAATTTTGTTCTGATGGATTATGGGTTTGGAGCAGTTTTTGGTTGTCCTGCGCATGATCAAAGAGATCTTGATTTTGCAATTAAGTATAAAATACCTTTTAAAACTGTTGTAAAACCCACTGAGGAAAATCATAGTTTTTCAGTAACTGATAAGGCATATACAGGCCAAGGAGAGATTTTTAACTCAAAATTTTTGGACGGTTTGAAAGTACCAGATGAGTCAATTAAAAAAACTATTGAGATTTTAGAAAAAAAAAAATTGGGGAAGAAAAAAATTAATTTTAGATTGAAAGACTGGGGTGTTTCAAGACAGAGATATTGGGGTTGTCCAATACCAGTGGCTTATGATGAGAATGGAAAAGTACACTTAATACCTGAGGAAAATTTACCAGTAAAATTACCTGAAGAAATAGATTTGAATCAAAAAGGTAATCCCCTTGATAATAAAAAGGATTGGAAGAGAGTAAAAATTAATAATCGTGAGATGGTGAGAGAAACCGATACTTTGGATACATTTGTTGACTCATCTTGGTATTTTCTTAGATTTTGCTCACCGAAAAATTCTGATTATGGGTATAACAATGAGGACATAAAATACTGGATGCCTGTTGACCAATATATTGGTGGGGTAGAACACGCAATTTTACATTTGTTATATTCAAGGTTTTTTATGCAAGCATTAAATTTTGAAAATAAAAACCTGGACTTAACTGAGCCTTTTTCAAGTCTCTTTACCCAAGGAATGGTGTGTCATGAAACTTATCAAGATGAAAATAATAAATGGTTAAGTCCTGATGAAGTGGATACAACGGATGGTAAAAAGTTCTTTTTAAAAAAAAATCCTAAAAAATTGATAAGTGTGGGACCATCGGAGTCAATGTCTAAATCAAAGAAAAACACTATTGATCCTGAGCAAATGATAGAAAATTATGGTGCTGATGCTGTAAGATTTTTTATTCTATCCGATAGTCCACCTGAGAAAGATGTCCAGTGGTCGGAACAAGGTATGACAGCAGCTTACAAATTTGTACAAAAGTTTTGGCTCTTACATAAAAAAATTTTAGATAAAATTAACATTTCATCAAAAAACCAAAAAGGGAATTCAGATATTGAGCTAGATAAGTTTACCAATCAATTAATTAATAAGTTGAACGGTCATTTAGCTAAATTTAATTATAACGTAATAATAGCTAATATGCATGAAACATATAATTATTTATCAAAATTTCTAGAAAATGATGTTTCAAAAAAAAATCTTAAAGAGAACTATAAAAAAATTCTTACAGTTTTTTCTCCCATACTGCCACATATTATTTTTGAGTGTCTTGAAAGTCTAAATTATAAGGTATTTCAAAAATGGCCTATGATAGATAAAAAGTTGCTGGAGGTTGAGAATATTGAATTTGTAATTCAAATTAATGGTAAAAAAAAAGCGATACTATCTGCAACTAAAGATATCGATGAAAAAACTTTGATGGATCAAATTAAAAAAGACGATAAAATGGGAAAAATTTTTGAGGAAAAACAGATAAACAAGGTTTTCTTCGTAAAAAATAGATTAATTAATATTTTAACTAAATGATAAAAAACAAAATATTTTTTTTTACAATACTAATATTTTTAACACAGTGTGGATACCAAACTATTTATTCAAATAAAAATTTAGATTTTAGTGTGACTGAAATTAAAATTTTAAATGATCAAAATATAGGAAGGCAAATCAAAAATAGATTGGGCCTACGAAGTAGCAAGAATACATCTGATAATTTTAGTTTAATAATAGATTCAAAATTTGAAAAAACAATATCTTCCAAGGATAAACAAGGGAACCCGAGTATTTTTAATTTAGTTGTTTATGTTAAGGTTGATTTAATTAGTGAGCTTGGCAAAAAGAGAAGTAAAGTTTTTTCTGAAGGAATTAATTATAACAATAGCGAAAACAAATTTAATTTAAAAAGATATGAAGACTCTTTAAGAGTAAATTTAACAGAAAAAATAATTGATAACCTATTACTTTATTTGCAAAGCATTTCTACAAATAAATCTAATGCTTCTTTGCAGGGGAATATTGGCTATATTATTAAGAAATAATGATTATTAAAGCCTTTCAAGTAAAGAGTCTGTATCCAAATAAGAATAGTTTTTTTTTGCTATATGGTGAAAATGAGGGTTTAAAAAAACAGATAACAGACATAATTATAAAAGACTTTCAAGAAAGCATTCTTACATACGACTCTGAAGAAATAATTAATAATCCAAATATAATGTTCTCAGAATTAAGCAATGTATCGTTGTTTGAAAGCAGAAAGACATTAATTATTAATAGGGCCACAGATAAGTTTTTTTCGTTAATTGAAAATCTATTAGATAAAAATTACGATGATATAAAAATTATTATTAAGGCTGGCGTTTTGGATAAAAAATCAAAAATGAGAAGCAAGTTTGAGAAATCTAAAGATTTAGTTTGTATACCTTTTTATGCTGACGATAATTCGACACTTGCAACTCTAGCTAATAATTTTTTTAAAAAAGTTAAAGTTTCTATTTCTCAAGAAAATATAAATATAATAGCCGAAAGATGTAGAGGAGATAGAAAAAATCTTTACAATGAACTTGCAAAAGTAGAAAGTTTAATCAATATAAAAAATAAAGTTGCAGTTGATGATATAATTAAATTAACCAATCTTGCAGACAATTATAGTTATTCTGAATTAAGTGATCAATGTTTAAATAGAAATTTAAAACAAACTACTAAGATCCTTAATGAAAATAATTATACTTACGAAGACTGCATTGCAATAATTAGGATAATGTTATTTAAAATAAAACGACTTGTGATTTTGAAAGAAAATCAAAAAAAAAACCCAAATATAGATAATGTTATCTCAGATTATAAGCCGCCTATTTTTTGGAAAGATAAAGAATTAGTAAAATCGCAAATGAAGGCGTGGGATTTATATAAGGTCAGAAAACTCATATATAAAATTGGAGAAATCGAACTTTTAATTAAAAAGCACAATTTGAATGCTGTGAACATTCTTTACGACTTCATTATTTCTCTAACAAAAACTAATAATTAGACTTTATTATCTCAATTAACCTGTTTAGTTGATCTAAATCTTTATACTCGAAACTTATTGATCCACGATTATTTTTTTTATTATTAATCAAAACTCTAATACCTAACTTATCTTTTAATATATTCTCTAAATCTTTTATATTTGCAGACTTTGAAGAGATTTTCCTCTTAGGATTGTTTTTAAAAAGTCTTACAAGATTTTCAGACTGACGAACCGATAATTTTTTATCTATTATTTTTTTTGCAATAACAAAACAATTTTCCAAACCAACTAATATCTTTGCGTGACCTTGAGAAAGTTTATTTGTCTCTACTAATTGAATAACATTATCTGGCAATGTCAGAAGTCTCAGACAGTTAGCTATGTGGGCTCGACTTTTACCTATGAACTTAGCAACTTTGTCCTGGTCATAACCAAAATCTTTCATTAATTTTTTATACCCATTTGCTTCCTCAATAGGGTTAAGGTCATGACGTTGTACATTCTCAACTATAGCGAATTCTAAAGATTTAAGGTCGTCAGCTTCGATGATTATAGAGGGAATTTCATTTAGACCTGCATTCTGTGATGCTAACCATCTCCTTTCACCAGCTATAATTTCATATTTACCGCTAATATCTTTTGATTTTCTTACTATTATTGGCTGTACGACGCCTCGCTCTTTTATAGAGTTTGTAAGATCTTCTAAGTATTGCTTATCAAAATTTTTTCTTGGTTGTAATTTACTACGAACAACGTCGCTGATAAGCAGTTTATTATTTGTGGAAGTGCTTTTTATATCACCTATTAAAGATGATAAACCTCTGCCTAATCCTTTTTTTGATTTAAATGGATTCATTAAGCTGCACTCTCAAATTTGTTTTCTTGATTTAAAAACTCCTCAGTAAAACTAAAATACGATTTACTACCAGGACATGTTTTATCGTATATTAAAACTGGAATACCGTGCGATGGAGCTTCAGACAATCTTACATTTCTTGGCACAATGGTTTCGTATACTTGCTCTTTAAAATAGTCTCTTGCCTCTTTTTCTACCTGTGAAGAAAGCTTATTTCTCTTATCGTACATAGTTAACAGGATTCCACGAATTACAAGCTCGGGATTTAAATTGGACTTTATTCTTTCTATAGTTTTAATGAGCTGGGTTACACCCTCTAAAGCAAAAAACTCAGTCTGTAATGGAACGATTAGTGAATTAGAAGCAACGAGTGCCATAATTGTAAGCAAACTCAGTGATGGTGGGCAGTCAATCAGAATGTGGGTGTACTCTGCCCTAGAATCGTTTAAATACGCGGTTAATTGATCTTTTAAAATGAAGGCTCTCCTGTTATCGCCCGCTGTTTCTACCTCTAATCCAGAAAGATCAACATTTGACGTAACAATTTCAAGATTATCAAAATTAGTTTTTTTGATGACATCGGAAATTTTTTTTTCACCATTTAAAACGCTGTAAATACTGCTGTCAGAATTTTCTAGATTAGACAAGCCTAACCCTGTTGTGGCATTACCTTGTGGATCAAGATCGACAACAAGTACTTTTTTATTTTGTAATGATAGTCCAGCAGCTAAATTTATTACTGTTGTTGTTTTGCCAACCCCTCCCTTTTGATTGATAATTGATATTATTTTAGATTTCATTTTTTTTTTAAATTATAAATTTTAATAATTTTTGACCCAGGATTTGTTAAACTTTTTTTTTCCTTATACTCAAAGTTCCATCTCTTCATACAATTTGGCAAATGCTCTTTCCCGCTTTTGCCTAAGAATAAAATTATGCTATTTAATTTTTTAAAATTATTATTGACTAAATCAAGTATGGTGGGTAGTGGCTTAAAGGCCCTTGATACTAACGTGTCCGTAACTAAATTTTTTTCCTCAAAAATATTTTTTTGAAATACCTCAGCATTTAGATTAAATTTCATTATAACCTCCCTCAAAAATTCTGTTTTACGAAAGCTTTTTTCATAAAGATTAAATTTCATTGAAATTTTTTTATGTTTCATAATAATTGCTAAAACTATGCCGGGAAGGCCTGAACCTGAACCAATATCAGTGCATATTTTCTCGTTTTTATCAATAAAATCAATGATTTGTGCACTATCTATTATATGTCTATCCCTAACAATTTTCTCAGTATCTTTTCCAATTAGATTAATTTTTTTATTTCTTGATAGGATAAGAGATCTATATTCCTCAAAATCCTCAAATGTTTCACGTGAAACATTTAGTGGTTCAAGTACAGAATATTGTAATATCTTCGAATCTATCAAGCTATATGCTTAATAGACTTTCTTTTGACATGTGACAACAAAATATATACTGCTGCAGGGGTAATTCCGTCTATTCTGAGTGCCTGACCCATAGTTTGGGGCCTAATTTTCTTAAATTTTGATTTAACCTCATTTGACAAACCTGATAATGCCTCATAATCTATATTTTTTGGGATTTTTAGATTCTCATCTCTTTTAAAGGCGAATATGTCGGCGGCTTGCTTGGTCAAATAACCTTTATAGTGAGCTTTTATCTCCAAAGCCTCATCAATTTCCTTTGTAAAAAATGGTATTTCAGGCCAAATTTCCCTAATTTTATCCATTTTTACGTCTTTTTGCCTCAAAACCTCATTTCCTGATCTATAAATTCCATCTTTTGCGATATTTATACCAAATTTTTCTATTTTTGATGGTGAAATTTTTAATTTAGTCATTTGTTTGTAAATTTTAGAAAAATTAATCAATTTTGTTTTAAAATGAAGTTTTCTTTCATCAGAAATCAAACCAATCTTAATGCCTTTTTCAGTCAATCGAATATCTGCATTATCAGCTCTAAGAGTTAATCTGTATTCTGCCCTTGAGGTAAACATTCTATAAGGCTCAGCAACTCCCTTTGTTACTAAATCATCTATCATTACTCCTACATAAGCATCTGATCTGTCTAATATAAATGGCTCCATTCTTTTGAAAGCTAAAGCGGCATTGACTCCAGCAATTAAACCTTGAGCTGCCGCCTCTTCGTAGCCAGTAGTACCATTTATTTGCCCCGCCAAATAAAGGTTTTTAATTTTTTTTGTCTCTAGTGTTAAAAAAAGCTCCCTAGGATCAACAAAATCATACTCTATTGCATACCCAGGACGGAGTATTTTAACATTTTCTAAACCATTGATATTATTGAGTATTTCTTGTTGAATATTCTCAGGTAGTGATGTTGATATCCCATTTGGGTAGATAGTATTGTCATTTAAACCTTCTGGCTCTAAAAATATTTGATGCCTTTCCTTTTCACTGAATTTAACAACCTTATCCTCAATTGATGGACAATATCTTGGACCAACACCTTGGATGCTTCCTGAATACATAGCACTTAATTTTATATTCTTAGAAATTATATTATGAACTTTTTTATTTGTGTAAGTCATACGACACGAAACTTGCTTATTAATATTTTTCTTAGTCAGGAAAGAGAAAAAATAAGGTTCACTGTCGGCATGTTGCTCATCGAGGTTTTGATAGTTAATTGTAGCACTGTCTAACCGAGGAGGGGTTCCTGTCTTAAGTCTACCAATCGTAAAATTATATTTTTTTAATTGTTCGCTTAAGCCAGTAGATGGCTTTTCATTAAATCGTCCTGCAGGAATTTTTTCATTACCGATATGTATCAAACCATTTAAAAATGTTCCTGTAGTTAGTATTAACTTGCCAGATAAAACTTTTCTGCCAGATTTTGTGTAAAGTCCATTTATTTCATTTTTGCGAAATATAAAACTAATTACGGGATCGGAAAAAATGCTTAAATTACAGTAGTTTACAAGTTTTTTTTTCATATATTTTTTATAAAGTGATCTATCGGACTGCGTTCTTGGCCCACGTACCGCAGGTCCTCTACTCCTATTTAATAACCTAAACTGTATACCTGATTTATCAGCTACCTCGCCCATAACACCATCTAAAGCGTCTATCTCTCTTACTAAATGACCTTTGCCAAGACCTCCAATAGCAGGATTACAAGACATTTCGCCTATAGTGTCAATGTTGTGAGTAAATAATGCCGTGTTAACTCCTAGTCTAGCAGATGCAGTGGCAGCCTCACAACCAGCGTGTCCTCCACCAATGACTACAACATCAAATGATAAATCTTTTTTCATAGTATAAATCTATATATGAATTAAATATTTACAAGAACTGGCTTATAATATTAGTAAATTTAGACTCATTTACCTATGCAAAAATCGTTGAAAATACTATCTAATATGTCCTCAACGTCTACCTTTCCAGTGATTTTACCCAAGCTTCTTGTTGCAAGCCTCAAATCCTCGGCTGCTTTATCAAAATCTCCGACTTTCCTCTTAGCACTAAATTTTTTTAAATTGATTAAACATTCCTCTAAGTTTTTTCTATGTCTTTCCCTCGTAATTAAAATATTTTCAGAACCCTTAAATCGATTTTTTATTCTTTGTTTTATTAAACTAATTAACTTATTAATATTTTTTTGTTTTTTTATTGATAGTAAAATTGGATTTAACTTTTTAAGCTTAGATGATATTTTCTCAGATTTATTATCTACCTTATTTACTACTAACAAGGCCTTATCGGTCATATAACTATCCAAAAAACGTTGATTTTCCTTACTTTTAGGCTCAATCATTATAATATTGAGATCAGACTCGTCCGCTTTTTTTAATGAAAGTTTTATTCCTTTCTTCTCTATTTCATTCCTAGCGTCTCTAATTCCAGCCGTATCGGAAATTATAACTGGAAATCCCTCAATATTTAAATGGGTTTCAATAACATCTCTTGTAGTTCCTGCGGTTGAGGATACTATTGCAACATCTCTATTTGAAAGATAATTTAATAGTGAAGATTTTCCAACATTGGGTGGTCCTATAATTGCTATTCTAAAACCCTCTCTTATTATCTCACCAACCTTTTTATCGTTTAAGTTTTTTTCGATTTCAAATATAATATTCTTTGATTTGTTTCTAATATTTTTTAATATATCATCAGGCAAGTCTTCCTCTGGAAAATCAATTTTTGCCTCAACATTTGATAATATTTCTAAAAGAACACTTCTCCATTGCTCAAATTTTTTTAAATTATTGCCAGCAATAATTTTTAATGCTTGCTGCATTTGTATATCTGTTTCAGCTGATATTAAATCCCCTATGCTTTCTGCTTTTAACAAATTTATTTTTCCATTCCTTAAAGCAATTTTTGTAAACTCACCAGGTTCTGCTAGTCTACAATTTTTTATCTGAGAAATAGATTTTAGAAGAGAATTTACGACAGCCCTACTACCATGAACTTGGATTTCAGCCATATCTTCTCCCGTGTAGCTACTTGGGGCTGGGTACCATATAACTATCCCTTCATCTATCATGCTAGTTTTGTTGATATTGTTTACTTTTTTAAGAGTTGCCATTCTGGGGAGCGGAAAACGGCCGCTTGTTAGTTTTTCAATAACAAGTTTGGCATCTGGTCCAGAAATCCTTACCACAGCAATACCCGATGTTCCTATACCAGATGATAAAGCATAAATTGTCATGAAAATATTATAACTTGAAAATTTCTAATAGATATCCATAAATAAAGCATGATTTTTTGGTTGGCCTCATATCCTAAAAGTGGAAACACTTGGGTAAGAATGTTTTGGAGATCTTATTTTCTTCCTTCAAATCAAGTTTTTTCATTAAACAAGAGGGGTAATCTTGATTTGGAAGTATTTAATTTTCCAACTGCAGATCAATTAAAAGAAGCAAATGTGGATCACACAGATTTTAGAAATATAGCAAAAAATTGGATCACGCTTCAGGATATAATAAACTTAAATAATAAATTAAATTTTCTAAAGACCCATAATGGTAATTTTACTTTAAATAATTATGCATTTACAAATACTGACAATACAATTGGTGGAATATATATTGTAAGAGATCCAAGAGACGTTGTTTTATCAAACGCTAATCATTTTGGTATAGACAATGAAGAGTCAACAAAAATGTTGCTTAATATGGAAAGTTACGAAATAGAGGATTTTGATATAGATAAGAAAGAAAAGTTCCGAAAAAGTCTTATGGGTTCATGGTCCAGTAATTATCTTTCATGGAAAAATTACAAAGGAAGAAAGATTCATTTAATGAAATATGAAAATTTGGTAGAAAATCCAAGAAGGGTTTTTACAAAAATGTTAGAGTATATGAAATCAATATTCCCAGTAGATATTGACCCTGATAGAGTTAGAAAGGCTGTAGAAGAAACAGCTTTTGATAAATTACAAAATTTAGAGGATAAGGAAGGATTTACAGAGGTTGGTATGGGAAAATTTTTTAGAAAAGGAAAAGTTGGTGAGTGGAAAGAAAAACTTGACCCAAAATTAGTAAAAATAATTGAAGACCATTTTCGAAAGGAAATGATGGAACTTAATTATCTCTAAAACCCTAAAAATTAGCTAGGCTTATTCATTGAATTAAAAAATTCGCCATTATTTTTCGTATTTTTTAACTTTGAATTAATAAATTCAATAGCGTCCATCGAGCCCATAGGAGCAATTATTCTTCTTAAAACATTCATTTTTTGAAGATCAGCCTTATCAAATAAAAGTTCCTCTCTTCTTGTCCCTGACTTAGTTATATCAATTGCAGGGAATATTCTCTTCTCAGATATTTTTCTATCTAATATCGTTTCGCTATTTCCTGTTCCTTTAAATTCCTCAAAAATTACTTCATCCATTCTACTTCCAGTATCAATCAATGCCGTTGCTATAATTGTTAATGAACCACCTTCTTCTATATTTCTAGCTGCACCAAAAAATCTCTTCGGTCTTTGAAGGGCATTTGCGTCAACACCTCCAGTTAAAACTTTACCCGAACTAGGCACTACTGCGTTATAAGCTCTACCTAATCTTGTTATGGAATCTAGCAATATCACCACATCTTTTTTGTGCTCCGTGAGTCTCTTTGCTTTTTCTATTACCATCTCAGCTACTGCAACGTGTCTTTGTGCGGGTTCATCAAAAGTTGAGCTAATTACTTCACCTTTAACTGTTCGCTGCATATCAGTCACCTCTTCTGGTCTTTCATCTATAAGTAATACCATTAAATAACATTCAGGATGATTAGCGGTTATTGAGTTAGCAATACTTTGAAGTATCATGGTTTTTCCAGCCTTTGGTGGTGAGATTATAAGTGATCTTTGACCTTTACCAATTGGACTTACTAAATCAATTAATCTAGGCGTGAGATCTGGTTTTTTTTCAGTTTTATTATTTTCAACTTCCATAACTAATTGTTTATTTGGGTATAAAGGTGTTAAGTTATCGAACGCAATTTTATGTCTTGCTTTCTCGGGATCTTCGAAGTTAATTTTACTTACTTGTAAAAGTGCAAAATATCTTTCTCCATCTTTTGGGGCTCTGACTGGGCCCTCTACAGTATCACCTGTCCTTAATCCAAATCTTCTAATTTGACTTGGGCTGATATAAATATCATCTGGTCCAGGCAGATAGTTTGACTCCATTGCTCTTAAAAATCCAAATCCATCTTGTAATAGCTGTAACACTCCACCACCCGTAATTTCTTCACCTTTTTCAGCTAATTTCTTTAAGATAGCGAATAAAATTTCTTGTTTTCTAAGTGTGCTGGCATTTTCTATACCAAGCTCCTCAGCCTGCGTAATAAGGTGTTCAGATGATTTTTTTTTAAGTTCTTGGATATTCATAATGTAGGATTAAAGTTTAAGATGAAATAAATATATATCCTTTTTATTATTTTTCAAGTCTAGAGGGGCTTAAATATTACAATGAATATAATCAAAATAAGCAATACTGTTGGCACCTCATTAAAAAACCTGAAAAACTTAGAAGATTTTGTATTTATGTCCATCTCAAACTTTTTAAGAAATCCACCAAGATAGAAGTGATATATTGTGAGCAGCAATACTAGTGCAAGCTTAGCCTTAAGCCAGTATGTAGATAGTTGCTCAAATCCAATGCTACCAATTAAAAGCAATCCAAATATCCAAGAAACAATCATTGCCGGCGTCATAATGTAAAAATAAAGTTTTCTTTCCATAGTTTTGAAAACGCTAGAAATATTTTTATCACTTTGATTTTCAGTGTGATAAACAAAAATTCTTGGTAAATAAAGCAATCCTGCCATCCATGAAATTACGGCTATTAGATGCAGTGCTTTGTAGGTTAGATAAATATTCATTAGTTTTTTATGTATTTAGAAACTAGACCTTTAAATAAATTTATATGGTCATCGTTATCATTCAAACATGGTATGAGATCAAAGTTTTCTCCCCCGGCTTCTAAAAAGCTTTCTTTACCTTGAATTAAAATTTCCTCTAAAGTTTCAACACAATCTGACGAAAAACCCGGGCAGATTACTAAAATATTTTTATTCCCTTCCGCTGGTAACTTTTCAAATGTTTTATCTGTATAGGGTTTTAACCATTCCTGTGGACCAAAACGTGATTGGAAAGTTGTTGTTATTGGAATTTTCGTAAATTTTTCAGAGATCAAACGTGATGTTTTTTGACAATAACACTGGTACGGATCTCCTTTATCAAAATATTTTTTTGGTATTCCATGGTATGATGCAACTATTAGGTCTGGTTTCCAGTTAATTTCAGAAATTTTTTTATTAATACTATTAACTAAAGCCTCGATATACAGTGGATCAGACTCATAATGGGGTATAATTTGAAGACTCGGTTGCCATCTCATTTTCATAAGGGATCTATAGACTTCATCACACACGGTTGCTGTTGTTGCTGCTGCATATTGTGGATACAAAGGTAATATAACTAAATTTTCACACCCTTTCTCTTGCAATTTTTTTATCTTACTGTTGATGCTTGGATTTCCATACCTCATAGCATAATCAACCATGATACTATCGGTATTTATTTTATCACCAAGTTTCTTCATTTGCATTTCAGTGTAATATTTTAAAGGTGACATATTAATATCTTTCATCCATATTTCTTTATAAGCCTTAGCTGTTTTGGATGGTCTAAAAGTCAATATAAATAGATTAAGAATAATCTGCCATATTATTGGATTAACTTCTATAACTCTTCTATCTGATAAAAATTCTTTCAGATATTTTCTAATATCAAGCCAAGTCGTTGAGTCAGGTGTGCCCAGGTTTATTAAAAGCACTCCTGTTTTTCCAAACTTTACTTCTGGGTGACTTGATTCCATCATAAAAATTACAACATTAATTCTCTTTAATAAACTTTATTAAATATTCTACCATATTAGGGTTTGTTTCTGGCAAGACACCGTGTCCTAAATTAAATATATAAGGATGATTTTTAAAAATTTTCAAATATTTTTTCACTTCTTGTTTTAAAATATCTTTGTCCGCTAGCAGTTTTTTAGGGTTTAAGCCTCCTTGCACAGGTATGTCAATTTCATCTAATATTTTCTCAGGGTTGACATTATAGTCAATACTTATTACGTCGGGGTTGACTATAGTAACAAATTTTTTGTAGTTTTTTATATTTCTTGGAAAACAAATAGATGGGACATTTAATTTTCTTATAAAATCAATAATTTCTTTCGTAGGAACATATATATATTTTTCTAAATACTCCTCCTCTAATAGTCCGGCCCAACTATCAAAAATTTGAATTATAGTTGCGCCACTTTTTATCTGATTTAAAATATGAATCTTAATATATTTAATTAATAATTTTAATAATTCATCAATTAAAGGTTGGTCAGCAAAAAAATTTTCTTTTAAATTTTTTTTTGGTGATGATCTATTAATAATATATACAAGCAAAGTCCATGGAGCACCTACAAAACCAATAAGATCTTTATTTTTTAATATTTTACTTTCTGATGTGGTCTTTATTGAATTATAAATAGGACTAAGTTTTTTTTTAAAGTCTTTTTCGTTGATATTAGAAAGATT